>NZ_CP025544.1:900000-1174272 GCF_003366055.1 Candidatus Chromulinivorax destructor
TAGAGAATAAAAGTCATGCTCGTGGAGCATCCAGACGATTTGGTTTTATGATGAAAGTAGAACGATCGGTACCTGCTCCTTTCGTACATCTAGCAGTTAAACCATTGCCTTTATCTCATTATCAATTGCAAGGCATGTCAGCTGTCGGTCAATTTTCTCAATTAATGATTACTACTGATACATCAACAATATTGCAAGGACAAGGTATTGCACTGACCTTAAAGTTATGTGGTTCAGGTAATTTAGAAATGATCGATTTTAATAGATTAATATTACCAAAAAGTTTTCAATATTATCATGCTGATACCAAAGAATCCACGTATAATAAAAATTGTAAGCAGTTTGAATTTATAGTTCAGGCAAATGAGCATGGTATGTATCAAATACCTTGCCAAGAATTTTTTTATTTTGATCCAGCTGATGCTACGTATAAAATATTAAAAAGTAATGTAATTGATATTATGGTTACATCTCATTATCTAGATAAAGATAAAGAATATGAAAAAAAAACTATGCAAGATGACGGTTGTATTGCATTTGATTGTACAAATATTAACGATTACATCTTTTTAGATGAAACACCTGGTCAATCTTCTATCATGAGCATTTCTTTAGTATGGTATGAGCGTTATTTGCATCTATTGCTATTGTTATGCATGATGACTGGGTTGTATGGATATGTTTTTAAGCAGTATCTGTTTACACATGATACATGGAAACGATATTTTTTATTTTTAGTTGCGTATAAAAATTGTAGACGCGCTCAGTTGAAAAATAATGCAGGTGGATTGTATGCTATATTTTTAAATCTATTTATTGCGTTAGATTATGCTCACATGAGTATTATGAATGAAGAAAGAATAGAAAAATATTTAGAAAAACATCATTTTTCTGAGCAAGAAATTATACGTTGGAAAATTTTTTATAGTAAGCTATTGCAGGTATCATTTGCTCAATCTACTACCTTAGATTCTAAGATTTTATTTCAAGAATCTTTTATGTGGTTACAACAATTGAAAGAAAAAATATGATAGTAAAAAAAATATTGGTAATGTTTTTTATGTTTTATGGAATGCAAATTCAATGTGTTCAAGATGATGTAAATCTTTTTTTACGTGCAAAAGAATTATTTAGCCAAGAACATTATCAAGATGCTTTTAATGTTTTTCAACGAATTGAAAATAAAAGTTTTGCTGTTTTTTATAACATGGGACTTTGTTGTTTACGACAAAATAAAAAAGCAGAAGCTTTACTTGCTTTTAAACGAGCTGAAAAAAAAGCTTTATCATATCAAGAACATACTCTTGTTCAATCTGTTACAGATTTTGCTTACGGCAAAGAAAGCGAAGATATAAGCTGGTATGACCAGATAGCAGTTTTTTGTAAAAAGAGTATACTTTCGACTCCCATATTACTATTTCAGCTCTTGATTCTTTTTGGATTAATATTTTTAATGGTTTCTTGGTATAAAAGGTGGTATGAAAAATATAAGGTGAGTTCATGTATCGCATTGGCATCTTGGTTTCTTCTGTACTTTATGTATTGTTATAAAGTTGATGAAATAACCAAACAGTATGCTGTGGTAATAAAAGAAACAACACCCATATATTCTGGCCCAGATAGTTCATTTCATAAACAATTTGATCTTGAGCAATCTCAATTAGTAGATATTATGGCTGAATTAAATGGGTTTTTAAAAATTAAAGTAGATAATCATGTTGGTTGGATAGACAGCCAAAGTGTCGAACTTGTATAATGCATAAAATCATTGGAGTTTGCAATTAATATATTTAACCGTAATTTTGAAAAAATATTATTTTTATTTTTATCCTTTGTTCTCTCTTCTATTTTTGTGGTATTGGTAATTCAATACAACTTTTTTATGGCTGAAGCTGAAAAAATGATCTTAGTCCGACAAGAGTATCAACAAGTTATTGGTATGTTAAAACAGACTCTGCAAAATAAAAACTCTGATGAAATAACTGACGACTTAGATTCTTTAGATGAGATTAAAAACGAAATAGATACAAAAGATAGTGAGCAAAATATTGTTTTGATTGATGAAGATATCGATGATGATGTTGAACATGTTAAAGAAGATGCGCCAGAAGAAGTTGAAGAACTTGAAGATGAAGAATCCAAAGATTTTCAGTTTATATCAGCAGAAGATGAAAAACAGTTAAAAGATTTACGTAAGCAAACTCGCCAAAAAGTTCAAATTGCTAAAAAAATAAAAAAGAAGCCTTTAGCTCAAAAACAGATTAACCAACTTAAAAAAACAACCAAACAAACATCTATTCAAGATTTTACATTTCATTGGCCTTTAGAATTACATCATTTTTGGATTAGTTCATTGTTTGGTGCTCGTAAGAAAGCAAATGGCACTCCAGGATTCCACTATGGCATCGATCTAGCTGCAATGAAGGGGACAACTGTCAAGGCTGCAGCTGCGGGCGTTGTGATTCAAGCTCAGTACCTTCCTGGGTACGGTAATAATATTTTAATTCAACACAATAAGTATTATAGAACAAGGTATGCTCATTTACATACAATGAATGTTTGCGAAGGTCAAACTATAGCGATTGGGCAAAAAATTGGGACAGTGGGAGCCACTGGCTCAGTCCGTAAGAGTGGTCGTGATGCATCGCATTTGCATTTTGAAATTTATCATAATGGCAGCCACGTTAATCCACTTCGCTATTTATTTAATTAAGGTTATAACAAGACATTTATATATCATGTTTAAGAAAGGTGAGTTTGTATGGTACAAAGAATTATTGCATGGTATAAGCGACCAAATAAGTCGTTTATTGCAGATACGCTTGAATCTTTGCTGGTAATTATTCCTATTGTTTTTTTAATTAAAACATTTGTTTTTGGATTATACCAAGTTCCAACTTGCTCAATGGAGCCGACAATGTTAGTAGGAGAAAGATTTTTTGCTGAAAAGTTTACGGTATTTTTTCAACCTCCAAAGCGTGGCGATATCATTGCTTTTAATAACCCAGTGTATCGATATTCTAAGAGCCCAGTCGTTAATCTATTTGAACGTTATGTATCATGGAAAGTAGTAAGCTGGACTAAACGTGTTATTGGTGTTCCTGGAGATCATGTACAAGGTAAGGTTGAAGGCGGAAAAACAGTTGTGTATCTCAATGGTCAAAAACTTGATGAGCCATATGTTAATCAATATCCGATTATTGAGCTATTCAAGAAAGAATTGGTTGTAGGCGATAATATTTATTCAGGTTTATGTCGCAGAACATTTGACCCATCAAAAAAATGGAATGAGCAGCCGTTTTACAGAATAAATCCTACAGAAATTATACGGGCAAAAGAATTTTGTCCTAAAAATATTTTTTACCCATATGAGCCAACAAACAAAGATATTTTTGATGTGCAACTTGGGGAAAATCAGTATTGGGTTATGGGCGATAATCGTCAAGGTAGCAGCGATTGCAGATCGTGGGGAGCTCTTGATGGTAAACTTATTCATGGCAAAATTGTATTGCGTCTTTGGTCATCTGACAGTGATGAATCATGGTGGATGTCTGATTTGTTAAAACATCCAATTGATTTCTGGAGTCGTATGAGATGGTCAAGATTCTTTAATTTTGTCTATTAAATTAGTAAATATATATTCTAGGCTGTGTTAATTAAATATTTATATTGATATAAAATTACGTTACAGAGCCTAGAAAAAAGTAAATTTGAAAATAAAAGTATAAAAAAGTTGCATGAAAAGCATTTTATGGTAAATTTTATAGTAAGAGCAGTTAATTTAAAAACAGTTTCTTTGATATCGTTTTGTTTGCTATCATTAGTTGGATGTAATTTTTCAAGCTCAGCGCAAAAAAAACCACAGTTAATTGTCATCAATGTTCTTGATAAACAAGAATTTGATGATTGCCATATTGCAGGTTCAATTAACATTCCATTTGCTGAATTTGAAAATAAAGTTGCATCATTTGATAAAAACAATCATTATGTTCTATATTGTGCAGATTATGCGTGCATGTCGAGTGGTTATTGTGCTAAACTATTACGAGATCAAAATTGTAAATATGTTTGGGAATATGCTGGAGGCATGGTTGACTGGTATAAAAAAGGTTATCCAACGCAAGGTCCTGCTCAAGAAGAATATTTGAAATCTGAAAATATTAATTACAATGATGAAGAAGATACATCTCATACAATTACAGCTGAAGAGTTGCTTGTTAAGATAGAAGAGTTTTCATCACGTATCTAAAAAAATTATAGGGCGGCATGGCCAAGTGGTAAGGCGTGGGTCTGCAAAACCTTTATCCTCGGTTCGATTCCGAGTGCCGCCTCCATATTTTTATAGATATTAAGTATATTAATTATAAAAAATTTGAAATTAAAAAATTTATGCATTATTATTAATAACGTATAAATTTAACTTTGAAAAAAATATTGATGCCGAGGTGGCGAAATTGGTAGACGCAAAGGACTTAAAATCCTTCGAGCTTTACGCTTGTGCCGGTTCGAGTCCGGCCCTCGGCACCAAAAAAATATATATTTATCAGAAATTTAAAAAAGTTTCTTGACAAATATTCAGTACTGACTAATTTAACCATTAGTATAAGTTTTTTGGCCTTAGTAAATATAAATACTTGAGGAAGTTATATGAATAAGGCGCAAGTTTTAGAAAGTATGGCAAAGCTAACAAAGATGTCTAAATCATCTTGTAAGCTCGCTCTAGAAGCTTTTGTATCAACAGTTGGCGGAGCTTTAAAACTCAATAAGTCAGTTGTTTTAACAGGTTTTGGTACTTTTGTAGTTATGAAGCGTAAAAGCCGTGTAGGTGTAAATCCTGCAACTGGAAATAAAATGCAAATACCTGCAAAAAAAGTTCCAAAATTCAAGCCTGGAAAAGCTTTAAAAGACTTAGTTGGCTAACGGTTAAGTTTCAAAAAGTTAAAAAGGATGTCTTTCAAGGCATCCTTTTTCTTTATGCATTTCTTCTTGATTTTCCTTTGTAAAGTTTCGTATACTATCAATAGAAGAAATAAAAGGGAGAAATGTAATGCGCAATTTTAAAGCAGCTGCCTTTGAAAAAAAAAATCAATTAGAGATATGGCTACATGATCTTAATTTAAAATCATCAGATTTTATTCGTTTAGCTTGTTCTTTTGGAATTGGTTTCTTATTCGGTCTTATAGTTAAGCGATGGTGTAAATATATTGTTTTAATAACTATTTTTACTATTATTTTATTAGCTGTTCTTCAAAATTGTGCAATTATTACTATTAACATTACAACAATTCAAAAAATCACGGGGCTGCAAGGTGTAACAAATCTAAGCAATCTGTTTTTTGCTCTCGTTCAAGAGTCAAAAAAACATGTATTGATTTTTAGTTGCAGTGGCGTAGGATTTTTTTTAGGTTTTAAAACAGGATAGGGGACGATCATGAAAAAAGATGTTTCATTTGTTCAGCGGTTAACAACTTCGTTACTTGCAAATCAAGCTATTACACAAAAAGAAGCTGATTCTCTGGTAGCGATGTTTCATGATCGTGCAAAAGGAAGAGTCGATAGTTTTTTACTTGATGAAGGTATGGTAGAACGAGAAGATTTATTAAAAGCTTTAAGCGCTATGTACCAAGTGCCGTACTTTGATGTTAACGGTTATTTTTTTGAAAATGAATTATTACAAACATTTCCACGAGATGTCTTAATCAACAAAGGTATTATTCCTTTGCAAGTAGATGAAGATATTTTAATTATGGTAGCAAGTAACCCAGAAGACCCTGAGCTGCTTGATATTATTGGAAATTCAGTTTCATATGATGTCCAGTTTAACGTTGGTTTAAAACGAGATATCATGGATGCTGTAGAAGAATACTATGATCCTTCGATTCTTCTTGAAGATGAAGATCAATTTGATGATTACGAAGATGAAGATCTTGAAAACAATGGTTATCAAGAAGAAGATATTTTTGGCGATGAATACTAATCGTCAATAGGTATGTAGATGTAAAAAAAGCCGCTTAAAGATAAGCGGCTTTTTTCGTAAGATAGATTCTAATTTTAAATTAGCTGTTCTGATTTTTGTCATCAGATTTTTGATCTGAAGAATTATTTAAACTGTTTTCTTCTTGAACTTGTAAAGCTTGTATAAGAGCTTTAATACGTTCTTTCTCTTGAGCTGAAATATCGTATATACTTTTTGTGCTTATAGGATTTGTAGTACGGCAAACTGGGGTTTCAGTTTTTACCGGTATAATTTTTTCAGGAGTTAGCTGTTTTTCTATCGGAGTGTTTTTTGGTTTACATGTGTTTTCTAGGTGACGATTACCATTCATTGATTGTAGTAAATATATGAGCGTTGCTTCATTAAAATAAATGACTCCATTCACATCGCAACCATGGAAATAACAGTCGCATTTTACGTGGCCTTGCAAAGAAGGTGTTAATTGTTGCAATTTTTCTTTTTCAGATTTTTTAAACGATGCTGTTCTTTGGTCGCAAAGATCCTGCAATGTTGTAATTTCTTCAAGTTTTGCATATTTCGAAATGTTTTGAGGTCCTGTTTTTATATAGCTTGCTAATTGCGAATGTGCATCTTTTTTATCAGCATATAATCCTCGACCGACTATTTTAGCTTTATATTTACCAAGAAATTCTGTTGATTCTTCTATCGTTATGACAAGCTCATTAGGAGTTATTGCAGCACCGTTATAAATCATTGCAGATGCAATAGCTAGGGGATCATTCCACCCAAAAGATTTACTTTGGCTTAGAATGGTATGAATATTTTTGTTTTCAGCTACAAATTCAGAAATAGAGCTCATAGGTCTCTTACTTGTTAATTTTAATCGAGGGTTGTTGTCAATTTCTTCATCAATTTTGATAATTTTTGTTAAAAGCCCTGCTAAGTATCGATCATCTTCACTGTCAGAAAATGGCTGTGGTGTTATAGGAGCAAACTGAAGGGCTATAGTTGTATCTTCTGGCGACATTTTATTTTCATGTCTGTTTTTTGCATAGGTTACAGTTGTGTTGATCAGTAACAGAGCAGATAAGGTTTTTTTATAGTATGTATTCATAATTTTAATTTCGTAAAAAATAGAGTAATGTTGATTATTATTTTTTAGATAGAGTATTGTTCATATGCATTCTGACTAATTCATCAGTTAATGGTTCTCGAGCATGTGAAATTTCTTCATTTGTATAGCTTTTTCCTTCTAGTGCTTGTAATTCCATGTTAGCTAAATTGTCTAATTTTACTTTTAATAATTGTTTTCTTTTTCGTTCAAAGTCTGTTTCAGTACTATTTTTTAATAGGTTTACATTTTGATGAGATTGTAACGGTTGCGAATTTTTTCTATTACATTCAATTGTATGGCTTGGCGCTATTGGAAGATCTAATTGAGACTCAGGCTTAAAAACTTTTTGCGGCGAATGTGAATTTTTATTTTGAGCCAATTTTCTATCAGCTATTTCAGACATAACATCTATTTGGTTTATTGTATTATTATGCTTTGCAGTTAAGAAAGCAGCAAAGCTTTGCATAATTGACATAGATTTTTGATCTTCTGCTTTTTTTGCATGAGCGTGATGAATATGTTGATTAATTTCTTGTCTTGAAATTTGACTTGTCATATCGTGTAGATAACTATGTACATGATCTTTTTCTACTGGTTTGTATGCCACGTGTGATGAGTTAGCTGCAAAAATCCATTGATACCATGATAATTTTTTTGCATTCATTTTATTTTGATTTTGTACCTGTTTTCCTATGTAGGCAGATATTTCTTCTGGTGTTTGTACAGGAGGGTGCATAATAATAAAATCTTTTGGTTCAGATTGTTTTTCTTTTGGGTTTATAACTCTAAAACCATTGAGTGTTGCAGGTGCATGTTTATCATCAAGATTTCCATAGGTAAACCCTTGAGTTTTTCCTAATTTTTTAGCAGGTGTATTGGTGATGATTTGTATCTGAGGGTTTTGTTTTCGTATTTCAGTTAAAGCTTGTGCGACAGTTCCTTGATATAAATTATGAGCTTGCGCCATTTGTGGACTATAAACAGGCTTTTCTAGTTCATTTTTATTAAAATCAATATACACAGTTGCAGTTTGACCTCGAGGTGTTTTTTTAGATATTTCAGAAATAGTGGTTTGCAATGATTTTAAATCTAGTTGAGGTTCAAGTTCATTTCTTCTAATTCTAAAATAATTGCTATGAGATGCACGTGCTTGCGCTTGAGCAAATAATACTGCATCTTCTTCATTTGTTTGGTCAAGGTGCATATGTGGTTTTTGGTTGTTATTTTGCTTTTGACCAGATAAAGCAGTATTAATATTTTTTTGTATAGAACGTGATCGTAGTTGCAAATATTCATCATTGTTGAGTTCTGATAAAGATATAGATTCAACACGATATTTTGATGGTGCTTTTGAGCCGTTGAGCATGTTGTTCATGTACTCATTTGCAGATTTAGAAATCATATTACTCATTATATTTAAAGAAATATTGGTAACAATTTGCATAACGATTGGAATAATTTTGTCTGGCCCATAAGGTCCATTATTATTGTCAGAAGTTACAGATAGCGGCGTATAACAGATAGCTATTGCAAAAAATAGCGTTAATTGTGTGTGTTTTTTCATAAGTATAAGTTCTTTTTGTATGTAAGAATAAAACTATATATGGTACTTCACAGAGTACACTAATTGAGATTTTAATCAACCGCGACAATGCTTTATATTTCTATTAGGATATGTATCGCGATAGCACTGTTTTGATATATGTGACTGCATAGATACTATGCTTAAGCCATTAAGTTATAAAATTAATGAGTTATTTTTTTAAAAAAATAAAAAGCCGCTTATTTTTAAGCGGCTTTTTTCGTAAGATAATTACGACTTTTTAAATGACTTGTTTTTAGTATTCGTACTATATTATTTATTTTGAATTTTAAAAGCGTTAAGAGCATTTTCTATTCTTTTTTTATCTTCAAGAGAAATATTATACATATCGTCTGTTTCTTTTTTTTCTTCTTGATTATGTATGTTTAAAATTGCTTGTAATGGATCTTTTGTTTCTATGCTTTTTTCTACGAGCTTAGATTCTTCGTTTTTTAATAATGTATTGAATTTTTGTTTTTCAGAGACTATTTGGCCAGATTCAACTCTTGTCACAGTATTGTTTTTATATCGAGCGCTATTTTGTTGTTGAAGCAGATATGCAAGCACTATTTCATCAAAATAAATAACACCTTGAATATCGCACCCATGCGCATAACATGTACAGGTAATATCACCTTGTAGTGACGGCGTTAATTCTAAAAGCTTTTTTTCTGCTAATGCTGGCTGAGAAATAAAATTATCAAAGCTCATGATATCTTCTGTTCTTGCATATTTTGACATGCTTGTCGGCCCTGATTTAATATATTCAGTTAGTTGGCGATGGGCTTTTTTACTGTTTGAATATAAACCTTTACCTTGAATCGTCGCTTGGTATTGACCAGGAAACTCAGTAGATTTTTTTATTTCAATCGATAATTCATTGGGAGTTTCAGGCGTGCCGGTGTATACTACGGCGCTGATAATTGCCAATGGATCATTCCAGCCAAAGGAATGGTCTTTGCTTTTTAAAAAATAGCAGGAATCTTTTTTATCCTGAGCTATAAAATTTGTAATCGATTGATTTTGGGGTAAGGTAAGATTATGAATTTGAGACTCAGTTGGAGAAAATTTTTGAGTTTGAACTTTATTTTGATCTTGTGATTGCACTTGAGTTTTTTCGTCAGATTCAGCATAAGTTTCACCTCCTGACTGTACTATTTTTTGATTTTGCAACTGTTCTTTGGTAATAGTTGGGCTTTGTTCTTTCGACTCATGGATAACGATTACCTGTTTTATTTGTCGGCTGACCTCTTGGTCAAGTTGAATGATTTTAGTTAAAAGTCCTGCAAAATATTGATCATCTTCATTGTCAGAAAATGGCATTGGCATGGTAGGTGCAAATCGCAAACTTAAAATTTTTTGTTGTGGTGTTGGCGTTGCATGTGCAGCAGCTGAATATATACATAGGACAAGAGATAGTATTTTTTTATAGAATGTAGTCATAATTTTTATTTCTTTATAATAATTATTAATTTTATGCTAGATCGACGTGTGCAGGAGCTTTTAGTTTTAGTTTTTCGATATTTTTTTTCTGTTCATATCTTTTTGCCATGCTGTAAATATCTGTTATTGGTTTTGCTTGAGGCCCATTATTCGGAATATCTTTTGCCGCAGCTTGCACCATGTTATGAGGCTGAACTTTTCCAAAAGGTGCTGTTATCGTAAGTTCTTTTTTTTCAGATGGATTTTTAGGATTGTAATCAATTGTTGTCAGGCTAAAAGTACGATTTATAAGATCTACTTTATATGTAGAATCATTATTTGTAGCATGTTTTTTCATCCGTTCAATTTGCTCTAACTTATCTCGTCGAGCATCTTCAGTTATTTCATTTAATTGTCGATATCGCAAGCCATTGGTAACTGCTACAAATTTGTTAATTTCTTTCTCTGTGGCATGAGCTACGTCCCAATTTACAACCGGAGTATGATACCCTTGCGATTGTAAATTTGCAGCTTGTACTCGTTTATTCCATGTCGATACCCACTTACTTGGCCAAATGTATGCAGATAAAGAATGAGGAGTTATCATTGCAATTTTATCGTCGTGTTCTTTTTTGCAAGCATCATGCATTGCGTTAGTAACTAAAAATGTATCGGTAAGAAATTTGTTGCGATTCTTTTGATTTTTTTTTGATGCCGTTTGAAACTCGGCATGTTTTGTACCTTGATTTTTAAGATGAGCCACGCATGTTGTCGTGAGAAAAACTTTTCGAGCAACATCATTAGGTGCTTGAACGTTGATAATATGTGCACGTTCATTTGCTATTGCACTATTAAATGGTTTTCCATCTTGTCCATAGTTTGAGCATGCAACAACGCGAACTTTTGGATAATTTTTTTCAAGATCCTGCAATAAACTTTTCCATGTGTTTTCGTTCATACCATGTTGAACAGATTGAATTTCGTTACCGGTTGATAATCCAAACTGTTTTCCAAATTCTTCAAGATGCAGGGTAGAAACTGTTCCATCTTTTGTTTCATCAGCTATGCGTTGAACGTAATAGCGTAAAAAACGAGCAACAGTTGCATCTGAATAATTATCAAAATCTCTTTGATGTATATGATAGTAATTACCTTTTGTATACAATGCAATCTGCTGAGCTATTGTAGTTTTTCCGGTTCCCGGTTTGCCATACAGCAGGAGCATCTGATGCTCACCAGTTCCACTTATTTCTTCTTTGTGTAAAACTGATTGAACTGCTTCTGGAAGTGATGCAAGCGTATCGATATGCAAATCTGGGCGCAATTTTAATTGTTCATGTGTTATGGTTGCAAGCTTTGGTTTTGATGCAGTAAAATATTCCCAATAACTTTCACTGCTTTTTTTACTTCGTCTCCAGCTTTCAACAAATTCAGTCGTTATAATATGAGATACTGCTGCAATAGTGGATGCTTTTAAAAAAGTTACGATTGCAGGAATAAGTTTTGCAGGTGATCCGGCTCCATTATCATTATCTGATGCTATAGATAGAGATCCGTTCAGGATAACTATTCCAAAGATGAGTCTTAATTTTGTATGTTTTTTCATAGATATAAGTTTTTCGATATATGATAATAAAATTATACAGATAAAAGACTTGGTTGAGTGAATCAAATTTTTACGAAAGAGGCTTGCGCTACGTTTTCTACAAAAATTCTGGGAATTTGCTGACCGGTGAGCCTGATACACTTTTTATTTAGATAAAAAAGCGTAAAGTGGCCGCCGCCACCAATATTTCCTGAGATGAGCACAGCGATATCGTATGATTGAAGAGTACTTTTAAATTTGGTTTACACAGCTTTAGTTGTTTATGATATATTATAAATGCATTGTATAGAATATATGTTGTAAAAACTTAATCAAGGTCGTTGGTTACTTATATTTCTATGAGAAAGGTTTTGTTTGTATGAAAATTTTATATATCAGTTTGCTTTTGAGTTCTTTTAGTTGTATGTATGCAGGTACTTTACCAGCAGATTTTCATTTTAAACCTGCAGGCAATAAACGTACAAGTTTTATAACTCAATATAAAGAATATGAAGAAGACAAAGTAGAGCATCATAACGAGCTTGAAGCTTTTGAAGTAGTAAAACAAGAAGCTACGGATATTGATCAATATGACGCTCATGAATTGAGTTTATTTGAAAAATGTAAAAAACTTATTGTTGAATTCATTGCTTTTTTATCAATTAAACAAAATTAGTCTGATTATTCCATTCAAATGGCATTGTCCGTGTTGTTTAAAAAATAAAAGCTCTCAAGAATTATATTTCTTGAGAGCTTTTGAATAGAATTAACAATTATTTACAGTCTATTGATAGATTATGACACCTTCTTTTGTAGATTAGGTAGCATGTATTCTACACTCTTCAGCGCTTCCTCTACCCATCCGCGATTATCACTTACTGCTTCACCAACTAAAAAAATATGTGAATGTGGATAGCGTGTTTTTACTAACTGATTCATTTTATGTTTGTATAAAGCTTTTCTCACATCTTTTTCTTGCATAAAATGGGGGATAATATCTTTTGAGTGCGGGGGTAATAAATAATGTGTTCCTTCTTCCCAGTTAAAGCATTGTATTTTTTCTAGGCTATCTTTTAAGCTGCCAGTGGGCATATGGAAATTTTTTTCAATTTCTTGTTCAAAATATGCATGATTTTTTTCATTATTTTTACAATATGCACTGAGCATGTCAGCATCATCATTGTCGCTGCATGCTAAAAGATAAACACCCTTATCAGCATCCATTGGAATAACATAATGGAGTGGTGAAAACACAATAGAGTGGTGTGGAATATATTGTTTTAATAATTCACGAACGGGATGTTTAAAGTGTCCATACACGCGTAAAAAATTTTGTGGGACAATGTATTCAATTGGTTCAAGTACTGTTTGTAGAGTAGGAGAATTTTTTAATATAGAATTGTAGGCGTTCATAGGCAGTGCAAAAATTATATTTTTTGCAGTAAAGATTTGTTCTTTTTTGTGGTCATTTAAGACAACAATTTCAAAAAGGGGATCTGATGTTTTTTGTATCATATTTACTTGAAGAGCAGTATTTTTTTGTTTTATATGGTTCATACCTATTGCATGCGTAAGCGCTTCATGGAGTTTATCCCATGATAATTTTATTGCAGTCCAACCTTCTTTATTATCTTCCATGCCATAATAAAAAAGTACCTCGTGGGCATCTTCTTTTTGGTAATCTGTATATCCAGTTGCGTGAATAAAGTAGTTATATTTTTCAGGGCCAAGTATGCGTGTTGCAAATTTTTTAAATGTGGGAAAGTTGAATGATTCTTTTTTTTCTAAGGCTTCATGCATGTGTTGTATATATTGCTCCTGCAAATATATTGTTGTGTTCATAATAAAATTGGGATCTGCATGGTTAAAGTCTGGTGTGTAATGATATTGTACAGTAAATAATTTATGAGCAACATTGAGTTCTTGTATCAGATTATATAAAAGAGTATCTTTTCCGTGCCTGCCAACATGTGCGGCTTCTACAATTTCAGTCCCGCCAAAAAAGCTGGTGTTTGTACGTCCGCCCATCTCTGCATTTTTTTCTAGAATTAAAAATGATGTTTTTGGATTTTGTTTTTGTAATTTGTATCCGCTATATAGCCCTGAAATACCTCCACCAACAATGATATAATCATAAATCATTTGTTTTTTTCCTTTTTTTGATAATGCATTTTTTGTCAGTCTATACACGGTGTCATGAAAAAAAGCAATACATACAATAGATATAACATGATAATTCATCAGCAAATTGGCATAAAGCTCAAAAAGATTTTGCTATTTTTGTCCAACAAATTATGTAGTTTTAGAATAAGCTCTTACGATGAAATTGAGTTCATGAAATCTGAAAGCCTTTTTGTTTTTAGGCTTTTTAAAAGTTGTATTGTATACTTAAAAATAAAAAGGTCTTATGTCTCCTATGTTATCTTTACAAAATATGACTGTTTGTGTTGATCAAAAAGTCATATTACATCATCTCAATTTGCAAGTTTCTCCTGGTTGCTTACACGTGATTATGGGACAAAATGGTTCGGGAAAAAGTAGTTTTGCACATATGCTCATGGGGCATCCGTTGTATGAAGTGACCGAAGGGTTAATTTTGTACCAAGGTCATAATTTAGCAGAAATATCTGTTCAAGATCGTAGTAAACGTGGAATATTTGTAGCATTTCAGCAATCAATTGCAATTCCTGGGGTCACGGTTTTTCAGTTTTTAAAAGAAATTTATGCAGCAGCAGGCAAACCGTTATTACCGGCTATTGAATTACAAGAACTTTTAGAATCTTTATTGCAGCAAGTTGCTTTAGATATATCATTTTTACAACGAGGCTTGCATGAACATTTTTCTGGTGGCGAAAAAAAACGGCTTGAAATTGTTCAGATGCTTTTATTGCAACCTCAATTAATTGTTCTTGATGAGATCGATTCTGGTTTAGATGTTGATGCGTTAAGAATTATTGGTTCAGTTGTTCAAAATTATCTTCAACAAAATTCTCAGGCTTCATGCATTATTATTACGCATTATCGAAGAATCTTAGATTATTTAAAACCTGATTATGTTCACATTATGCATCAAGGTACTATCGTTCAAACTGGTGACGTACAGTTGTCGCATGACGTAGAAGAAAAAGGATATGATGTCTATTCACGATGATGTAAAAAAAGATGACATATTCAAAGCTTTTAAATCTGAAAAAGGTTTAAATAAAAAAATTGTTACTGATATTTCTGAGCGTAAAAATGAACCAGCATGGATGCTTGAGTATCGTTTAAAAGCATTAGAAATTTTTGAACAAAAACCTATGCCAACATGGGGCGCAGATTTATCACATCTTGATCATCATGATATTCATTATTATGTTCAGTCTGTTCAAGGCAAACATTCATCATGGGAAAATGTCCCTGACGATATAAAAAATACGTTCGATAAATTAGGTATACCGCAAGCAGAACGAGAAATGCTTGCAGGTGTAGGTGCTCAATTTGAATCTGAAGTTATATACAAACGATTAAAAGATAAGTGGGCAAAAAAAGGGGTAGTTTTCTTAGATACCGACTCTGGTCTTAAAGAATATCCAGAATTATTTAAAAAATATTTTGCAACGGTAATTCCCGCGCATGATAATAAATTTGCAGCACTTAATTCTGCGGTGTGGAGTGGTGGAAGTTTTGTGTATGTTCCACCTGGTGTCCAGATTGATTTACCATTGCAAGCATATTTTAGAATAGAATCATCTCAAATGGGCCAATTTGAACGAACATTAATTATTGCAGATGAGGGAAGTTCTATCCATTATGTGGAAGGGTGCAGCGCACCTGTATCGCGTAACAATTCATTGCATAGTGCTGTTGTAGAATTGATTGCGTTGCCAGGTTCTCATATTCGTTACACGACAATCCAAAACTGGTCAAATAACGTGTATAACTTAGTGACTAAGCGTGCAATTGCTCATGAACGAGCATCAGTTGATTGGATTGATGGAAATTTTGGAAGCAAAGTCACGATGAAATATCCAGCAATTATTTTAAAAGGTGAGCATAGTCGAGGGCAAATTGTTTCAATTGCTATTGCAGGAAAAGACCAACAGCTTGATGCCGGGGCAAAAGTCATTCATTGTGCGTCAAATACCAGCTCAAACGTTGTTTCAAAATCAATCAGCAAAGATGGTGGCAGGACTACGTACCGAGGACTACTTAAAGTACTCAAAGGGTTGCATAACATTACCTCTCGAGTTCAGTGTGATGCATTGCTGATGGATGGATTATCACGAACTGACACGTATCCAACAGTTGATATAAAATCTGATCAGGTAGATATTGGACACGAAGCATCAGTGAGTAAAATTAATGATGAGCAGCTATTTTATTTGATGTCTCGAGGCTTGTCATCGCAACAAGCTCAGGCAATGATTGTAAATGGATTTATCGACTGTTTTGTTAAAGAATTGCCAATGGAATATGCAATCGAAATTAATCGACTTATTGCAATGGAAATGGAAGACTCAATTGGGTAGTTAAGTTAGCCTGTGTAAATCAAATTTTTACTTTAAAGATTTACCCTGTGTTTTCTACCAAAACTCCGGGAATTTGCTTGCCAGTGGGCTTCATGTACTATTTCTTTACATAAAAAAGCGTAACGAGGCAGCAGCCACCACTGTTTGCCAAGATGAGCGAAGCGATATCGTAGGTTTTTGTGCACATATTTTTTTGTTTCAATTAATTATTGTTATCATCATAAGTTTTGTTATGCATTGAAAGTAATTTTCTTAATTATTGACTATCTGAACTTTTTTTCTGTATCATTAATAAAAAAACATACATACAATTAAAAAATTCAAAAGAAAGTTCATTCTATGAATAAAATTATTATACATGTTTTCGCATTACTATTTTTATCATCTAGTATGTATGCAAGTGTTGATGAGGCTGCTGCAAAGAGAATTTTGAGTAAAAGAAAAAACAATTCTCAACATTCTTCTTTAAAAAGAACTAAAACGTATCAAATTTTACATACGATTGATAATGATAGTTCTTCTGAGGAAAATGGGCTTATAACATTTAAAGAGTATCTTGATAGATTAGTATATGCTGATTTTTGTGAGGCATTACGAACTGCAGATACTAAGAAAATTACTGCATTAATAGAGCAAGGCGTTGATGTTGATAAAAAATATGAAGATGTTATACCATTGCATCTTGCAGTTAATAGGGGCGATCTAGATCTTGTTCAGCTTTTACTTGCGGCTGATGCAAATCCGAATATTCAAAATTCAGACGGTCATTCTCCATTACATATTGCAACAGCACAAGAATCTGCAAAGATAGTCCGTGTTTTATTAGAGCATGAAGCAGATGCTAACATTCAGGATAATGAAGGCAAGACTCCACTTCATATTGCAGTAGAAGATGATTTGCATGAGATAGCTGAATTACTGATAATAGGAAATAGTAAAACTGATATTGAGAATAATGAAGGCAAGACGCCACTTGATCTTGTTCAATCAAAAGAAATGAGAGATATTTTAGCTTAATTACAGTTGTGTTTGTAGGTGTAATTTTAAAATTACACCTACAAACTTATGATGTTACTGAGAGCTCATCTTGAAAAATATGTGTGGCAGCTGCCACTTTATATTACAATATACAAATACACATGAATTGCTTAAAATTATTGTATCGTACAATTTTAATTGCCTAGGAATTTTATTAATAATTTATGCACAAAAGTTGATCATGTTCTTTCTGTTCATACAGCTTTAGATGTGACTTTGCAAGACCAACAGATTACAGAATATACGGTAACAGAATCTTCATATTGTTTTATTGCTCCACAAGGAATTACAGCAACAATGACATTGCTGATCACAACATCGATTGCAAGCAATATACATATACAATGTGGCAACAACAGTAATGTAACTGTGCGCTTTATTATGTTATTTCCGGATATAGCAGATATCACGGTGCATACCTATGTATGTGCTGATAATGCTCAGGTAACAATTCTTGGTATGTATGCAATTACCGATCAGCAATCAGTATCTTTGCGTAGCAAACAAATTCATTGTGGTAAAAATTCTACGAGTAAATTTATTATACAAGGTCTTGTAGCTCAACAAGCTAAGTTTTTGTATGATGGAACAATTCGTATCGAAGAGTCTGGATCAGGGACGTATGCTATGCAGCATAATAAAAATATTTTATTGTCCCACACCTCCAGTGCAATTTCTATACCAAATATTGAAGTTTTAAACCACGATGTGCAATGTTACCATGGAGCTGCAGTTGGTAAATTTGATAAACATCAGATACAGTATATGCAGAGCCGTGGTCTTGATGATGCAATAATTCAACAGTTGTTGATAGAGGCTTTATTTCAAGAACCATTGCAAGGGTATGAAAATAAAGAATTAATCCTTCAACGTGTTTATAAAAAAATATGAAAAATTTAGCTCAGTTACGTTTAGATTTCCCAATATTTGACCAAATAATTAATAAGTATCCGCTCATTTATTTTGATTCTGCAGCTACCGCACAAGTTCCTTTGGCTGTAGTCGATGCAATGTCATCATTTTACATGACCTATAAATCAAATGTTGATCGCGGTTTATATTCATTTGCAGAAAAAACAACGTCAGCTTATGAGCAAGCTCGCCAATCTATTGCTCAATTTATCAATGCATTGCCAGAAGAAATTGTTTTTACGAGTGGAGCAACCGATGGAATTAACATGGTTGCAGCAATTTGGGCAGCTTATCAGCTGGAAGAAGGGGATGAAATTATTATTTCTCAAGTTGAACACCATTCAAATTTTTTGCCATGGCAACAACTTGCCTTACAAAAGAAATTAATCTTAACAATTATTCCGATTGATGAAACAGGCGTGCTTGACATGCGAGCTTATTTTGCAGCATTATCATCAAAAACCAAGCTTGTAGCGATTGTACATACTTCAAATATTTTGGGTACAAGCAATGATATTGGGTTAATTGTTGCAGCGGCGCATCAAGTTGGAGCAAAAGTTTTAGTCGATGCTGCACAATCAATTGCTCATCAAAAAGTTGATGTGGTTGAATTAGGCTGTGATTTTTTAGTTTTTTCTGGTCATAAACTCTTTGGCCCAACTGGAATAGGCTGTCTTTTTATGAAGAAAAATATACAGAAAGACTGTCAGCCATACCGCTTTGGTGGCTCAATGGTGTATAGTGCAGGGTATGATGAATCTTATTGGAAAAATGCTCCCTACTGTTTTGAAGCAGGAACACCACCAATTGCACAAGCCATCGGTCTTGGAGCAGCTGTTGAGTATGTACAAAAAAATATCGATTTTGATATAACAAAAGAGCATGAAGAATCACTTGCTGTCATGGCAGCTACAGGTTTACAAGAACTTGGATTTCATCTTTTGCAACCAACTGGTTCTGGCCATATTGTAACTTTTTATGATGAAGAAATTCACGCTCATGATATTGCAGCATATCTTAATTCTTATGGTATTGCGGTCCGTGCAGGTAATCATTGTGTTCAGCCATTTCATGAAAAAAGAAATATTGAATCGACAGTTCGTCTAAGTTTTGCTTTTTATAATACCGTCAGCGAAGTCCAATTTTTCTTGGATATTATGAAACTTTTATAAATTTTATTTCAATCCCGCTATAAATTTTAGCCTGTTTTATCTATATCCAGATATGACAGGCTAATTTTATTGACTATTTGAAACGTTTTAATGTATCGTTGATAAGGTGCATCGTGTGTATTGTATAAATTTACGTAAGGTTATTGGTATGAAAAGTTTAAAAATATCGGCTTTGTTTTTTATGATGATATGGAGCTTTTTGTATGATTCAATCTATGGAGCAGAAAAAACATTCAAATTATCAGATAATAAGTTTGTTATTGCTCAACAAAATAAGCCATTTTATGAGGTAAGTCCTTTATCGTTAGAGGCGGTAGAAAAAGAAGCACAAAGATCTCAAGAAATTCAAGATATTATAATTCATTTTCCATGGGTTGAAGAGGGTTTTAATCTGTTAAGAAACCAAGAAGTTGCAATTGAATCTTTTTATGAAACCTTTGATAGGCTACTTGTTATCGACTTGCTTGATAGTCAAAATAGAGTAATTGGTCGTCAAGGCCTTGCTTATAAAGATGTCATGCAGAAAGTTATTCAAGAGTTATTTGATGCTATGAAAGAGCCTTTTATTAATACATTATTTGATGCTTTAGGAACTTATCAAAATGAATCGTATTTTAATTGGGCTACTTTACATTACATGTATCATCATCCTAATCAGATGTATGATACAATATTTCATTATGTTCTCAAATATAAAGATAGGTATTTACAAGATGAGCTTAATCAATGGTTTGATGAGTTGCTTAATAATCCTATAATATATCAAACAATAGACTTTCAAACACTATATAAATTTGTATTTTTGCTAAATGCTTCTATAGATAAACAGATAATAAACCACTCTGATGATCAAGGGTTAACATTTTTAGATTATGCAATAATGGATAATAATGTAGCGTGTGTAAAATATCTATTACAAAATGGAGCTCAAGTTCTTGAAAAAGATGGATTTACGAACGTTTTGCATATCGCTGTTTTGCATGGCTATCAAGAAATTGTGTATCAGTTACTGTTGAGTAATCCTCATATTGTTAATAGTTTAGATGCTCAGCAAAAAACGTCTTTACATCTTGCAGCTGGGTATGGTTTTTATAATATTGCAAATATATTGCTTAAAAATGGTGCAAATCCAAATATATCTTCAGATGATGATGGTGTAGAAACACCACTTTTAAGTGCAATACAAAATAATCCTGTTTCAATTAAGATGATAGAGTTGCTTTTGGATTCTGGTGCAAAAATAAATAATCGTGTTGATCATCAAGGAATTTCTCTTTTGGGTTATGCTATAAATTACCCTGAAATTGTAAAATTATTATTACAAAGTGGCGCAGATGCAAATCTTCCTGATCTGGATGAAGATGGCTTAATTAAAATACCTTTATTGCATAAAGCTGTTCTTAATCAAAATGTGTCGGTTATGAGAATATTATTAGATTATCGTGCTGATATTAATGCATTAGGTGGGATTACTGGTGGAACAGCTCTTCATGAAGCCGTTGAACTTTGTAGCTTGAAAATAGTAGATTTTTTATTGCAATATGATGCAGATAAAAATATTTTAGATGATCAAGGTGTGACACCATATGAACTAGCAAAATATAAATTAGATGATCTGCATAAAGATTTAGATAAAGCTCGTAAGATGAAATCTTCTAGTCAAGTAATTACTCAAGTAGAAGATGAAATTAAAGAAATTTTAGCCATTATAGATCGGTTATCATAAAAAAAGGGACTTTCTAATGAAAGTCCCTTTTTTATGTATGTTTATTTATACTTGAATTTTATGTTTGCCTAATTCAGTTTTTAGCTGAGATGCGCTTTGCCCTTGAATAAGCACTGATGTCATACCAATTGTTTTAGCGCCTTGTACGTGTTTCTTTTCTGTATCAATTACTAAACATTCTTTTGGGTTAACATTACAATGACAAACTAATGCGCTGTAATATCCATCATTAGGTTTTAGTTGTTGTAATTTGTTTGAGAAAATACAATTTTTGGTATCAATTGATAATTGAGTTTGTAACAATTTAATTAAAAATGGTTCAGACTCTTTATCCCAGTTTCCAATAATACGAACCGTATATTGACTGCTTTGTAATAATTTTTGAATCATTTTAGCAACATCTTTTTTTACCAGCTGGGTACCAACGAAAGTTTTTGGTGTTACCATCATCGTTGCAATGTTTTTATAAATTGTTTTTTCAATGTTTGATAATGAGCTTTTTGTCAGGTGGTTAAAAATAGTAGTTTTGACCGTACTATTTGTCTGTAAGCCAAGTAACCAATCACATAATATTGGTGGCATAACAAGATCTTCATTATACGTTTGTTGATCAGATTGCGCAGGGCAATTTTTTAATGATTTAAAGTAATCTGCTTTGTTTGGAGTTTTTCCCATGTAGGTTGTGTATTTCGTGCTATCCCAAATTCCAACTTCTTTTGTTGCAGCTTTGGTGCAGGTTTCGAGCAATAAATTAACATCAACAAAGATGTTTGTAATTTTTGCATCAAGGTTATACGAAAGAGATAAGAATAAAAGAGCAGCTATTTTGTTTTTCATAAACATTATTTCCTTAGATAAAATATACAATATACAAGAACTGGTTGTCAGCTCATATTGTAATATACAATTAATAGACCATAGAATTTCTAGAAAAAATTTAATTTTTTTTACATCAACATTAATATTTTAGCTAATAAAGCTTATTTTAGACTGCTTTTACAATTTTATGATAAAAAAGCAGCAACATAAAATTGTTGATGCTTACGCTTGACCTGTTGGAATGTGTAATTCGCGAGCTGTATTGTGATGTAAAATTCCATAAAGAACAAGCTCGTTACGAACATGAGCTAAATCAAAATTAGAGCATAAAATTGTTTTAGATATACCAGCTGCTTGTGCTCCATCTAAATTATCTTGTTTATCATCAATAAATACACAATCACTTGGTTGTAAATTATACTGTTGAGACAAATAAGTAAAGATTTGAGCATCAGGTTTTTCATAAGGAGTCAGAGAGCTAATAACAATATCATCAAAAAAGCTAAACAAGGAAGCAATTTCTGGTTCTTGTTTAATGCTTTCATAACGGGCAACTGACATATTAGATAAAACAAAAAGCTTATGTCCTGCAGCTTTGCATGCTTTTAAAAGAGCAAGTGTTTCTAAAAAATTAATAACAAGCATTGATGAAGTTGATTCAGGGTTGCGGGCTAGTTGTTCTGCATTTTTTTAATTAAAAGAACGCCGCTTAAATCAAAAATGATAGATTGCGTACGTTGTTTTTGCACCGGAGCATGGGAATTACTGCTAATAGTTTTTTTCATCATGAGCTATCTTTCTTTACAAGGTAGAGGCTTCATGCTTTTTTTATTATGTGCAGAAGCGATATTTAAATTTAAATTTTATAAAACTTTAATTTATATTAGTATATCATAAAAATAGTAGATTTATTTTGAATTTATAAAATCAGTTCAATAGTAAGGATAGATCGATGTTAGATAAATCAAAAATAGTTGCAGCCTTGCAAGGAGCATCTAAAGATCTTTTTGTTGGATTTATCCAAGAAGTCGATATTGTTAGTAAGGTTTGGGAAAAAATAGCTACTGATGATACGTTTTTAGCAAAAGTTCATGCTCGTAAACAGCCTATTTTGGTTCCATTGTGGAAAGGGTTGCTTGGTATAGTTTTTGACATTACACTGCAGACATCAAACTATTCAGTTCTTTCTGTTGATGGTTCTCAAATATATTATGATAAACATCAAGGGCCACCATGCTTTTTAATTAATATTGGTTTTATTCAATTGCGTTATGGCCTTTCTGGTAAAGCCGTTGCGTATGGTTCTCATCCTATTTTAACAACACAGCTAGGCGCTGAAAATGATTATGGTTCACCAGATTTTGTAAACATGCAGCGAGAATCTCATGAATTTATAGCAGCTTTTGAGCAGATGAAGCAACTACAAACTGAACTTGGATCACATGATTCAGTTTGTTTATTTGATGGATCCCTTATATTTTTTCATCTTGATACCAAAGACATGGAATTAAAAGAACAATTTTTAGATGAATATTGTCAGGTTCTACAAAAGTTTCATGATCACAATATGCTGGTAGCAGGGTACATGAGTTTGCCTCGGACAAAAGAGCTTGTTAATTTATGTAAATTAGAATTAGCTCAGTTTGATGCTGCAACACTTGAGCATACTTCATTAATAGACCGTCTTACTGACGTTGATATTGTAGATTTATATCTTAAAAAAGGTCAACGATCAATAATTTTTAAGAGCTTAGCGTCAATTAGTTATTTATATCCAGAAAATTTAAAACCTTATTTTTGTTATCTGCATGTAGGGAGCGAAATAGTTCGTCTTGAGTTTCCTGCATGGATTGCTTTATCAGATGAGTTAGTTAATAAAGTGTGTTCAATTGCATTTGACCAAGCTCAAAAAGGGCATGGCTATCCAGTTTGTTTATTTGAAGCCCATGAACAGGCTGTTATTAAGTCAATTGATCGTGAATTTTTTTATCGAATGATCGAAAAATTAAGTCAAAAACAAGCGAAAAGTTATCTGATTTCTCAAAAAAGTATAAAAAAACAGCAACCAATATTGTAGTGATCTTACTTACGATTTTAGGCTGTGTGAACCAAATGTACATGTGGATAAAAACCTACGATATCGCTGCGCTCATCTCCGGAAATAGTGGCGGCGGCCACGTTACGCTTTTTTAGTTTTGAAAGGCCCACAGGCAAGTAAATTCCCGAATTTTTCATAGGAAACGTAGAGCAAAACTGCCTCGTAAAAATTTGGTTCACAGTATCTAAGTTTTTTAATAAAAATTTTTATAGAGCATGTTAGCCTATGGTTTTTACAAAACTTCCGGAATGTTCAAGCCTGTGTGCCTGATGTATCTTCCTATGGGATTTGTATTTCAATCTTTTTTACATTGAAAAAGCGATTTGCGGCCGCCGCCGTCACGTTTTCGGAGATTTTGTGATAACAAAATCGTAGGTCTATTTTATTTTGTAAAACCTATAAGCGTAAAATTTTTGTTGTATGAGCTAAACTATACTTTTTTGTTGAGTTTGGTACCTTTGAACAAATTTATAATTCTTTGGTTGTCTATCATAAGGTATGATCATGAAAAAAATATGTATGAGTCTTGTTTGTATGTTTTCTATGTTGCAGCTGTCTGCAAGTCAAGATAATTCTATAGTCTCAACAATGGTATTTACGACTTCTGTTGCTTTTATTGCATGGATACAGCAGCCTGTATGGGTAAAGCAGTTAGCAGCAAGTATAGAAAAAACATTTGAAAACAATGATACAATAATGAACGTTGAGCAACTAAACGTAGATGATACTGATAAAACCCTCTTAACCAGTCAAGATCAAGAAATTGAAATGGATGCTGTACCTCATCAACAAAAAAGTGATGATGAAAGTCAAAATTATTTATCGAATCATTGTGCTGGTGATGATGCTTGTTTGAATTTTAAAAATCAAAATTATCTTGATTATGATGAAGAAGTACATTCTTTATTATCATCGTCAATGGTATATGTTACGCCTTCACATTATTCTGAAGATATTCGCTCATAAGCTTATTATTAAGAATATATTGTTTATTTGTCATGTTTGTTATATAAAATTCAATAGTAATAACTCATAATCTATTTTTTATTACTATTGAATTTTATTTTGGAAGAAATATGATAGTAGCCGGAGTAGGGATCTTATTATAAAAAGGATTAAAGTCATGAGAAAAATGCTGTTTTGTTTGTTGAGTACATGTTGTTTTTCTGGTCTATTTGCTGCGCCAAGCCCAGCAGCGACTAATTTGATTGGGCAAAAAGAAGTAATGGCTGCATGTGCAGTTAGCTTTTTATGTAAGCATCCTGATCAACCATTAACTATCAATAATTTATTAGCTGATAAACCAACATTAGCGCGTACCGTATCAGGAATTATTGCAGCGACTGATAATTTATCATTGCATACAAATGAGCAACAGCTTATTCATCTTTTAGCCCCAGAAGATTGTCCTGTTCCAACAAGTCCAAAAGTAAAAAGAAAAAAAATAATGATTGCTCCTGCAGATTGCCCTGTTAAAAATACTCCGCCACCATCTCCAAAAAATAAAAGAAGTAAAATTGGACCAGATCCTGTAGAAATAGCATCAGGTAAAATCAATAGACTTCATCGTCAATGGAAAAACAGATGGAGCAGCGACGGTGATTTACAAGCAATGGTTGATCAATCAATACACCATAATGATTCTCCGGTAAGAAAAAGAGCGACTTCAAGTTCTCATTAAAGACGTTATAAAGATATAAAAAAGAAGGAGCCTGTTGTATAAAAAGACAGGCTCCTTCTTTTTTGTTTAAAATAGTATTGCTGCATTGTGTAATTCAGGTAGACTTACTTATGAAAGTTTTTTTAAATAAAATTCAAAGCTGGTAATAAAAATTGCCAGCTTTTTTATTCTCATAAGGTTTTTTTTATGAACAAAACAGTATTCTTTGTATATGTCATATTGTACACAACTGCGCTTGTAGCTAAAATTGATATTCCTGTACAAAATAATTTAGAGATTATTTCGTTTGATTATCAAGCAGCTGATTTTAATGACGATGATACTATCCCGACTGAAGAAGAGGTTGATTCAATTCTTGAGCCTAGCATAGTAGAACATAGTGAACGATATGAAACTCAAGAGGTCATTGGGCAAGGAGAAGGTCCAGATGCTTTGAATCCTGTCAATCCTAACTCATTAAATAGGTCGAGAGCAGGTTCTTTTACGGATCAAATAGCTACGTATCATAATCAAACAGTTCATCAAAATCCTATTGTCATATTTCAAGATCAAGAAGATGAAGAAATGGAAGTAGAGGATAGTTGTTATCATAGGTATGTTTCTGAGCAAGAAGACTATCTTGATTTACATGGCCGCTACCAAAACGATGAAAGTAATGAAGAAAATGAAATAGGGTGGGACTATAGTAATTACTATAATTCCAACCATAGTGATCTGCGTGGATAAAGTTATAATAACGTTATGAAGAGGGGGAATGTACATTCCCCCTTATTTTTTTAGCCTAAGAATTTTTTGAAAAATGAACTGATAAATCCATCTTCGCTTTTGGTTTCTGTACCAACTGCATCAGAATAGTTTTTTAAGAGTTCTTTTGCTTGATCATTCAGCTTTTTTGGAATTTGGCATTGAGTAATAATTACTAAGTTACCAGATCCAACGCCGCGTAATTTTGCAAATCCTTTGCCATGAATAATAATTTTTTCACCAACTGGGCATGCTTTTGGAATTTTGATCGATTCTTGTGTTCCATCAATCAACTCAACATTAATTTGGCATCCAAAAACAAGTTGCGGATATGTTAACATAACGGTGCAAACAAGATTATCATCTTCACGGGTAAATTTCTTATCAGGTTGAATGATAATATGTAAGAATAGGTCACCACTTGGTCCACCATATACACCAGCATCACCTTTACCTGGAACACGAACGTCTGCATTATGGAATATTCCTTTAGGAATAGAAACCGTAACCATTTCTTGCTCTTTACGACGAGATTGACCTTGGCAATCTGTGCACGGAGTTTTAATTTTAAAACCTTGGCCTTGGCAATCTCTGCATGGTTGTGCAAATGAAAAGAAACCTTGTTGTACTTGCACTTGGCCGTATCCATGACATTTTTGGCACGAAACAATATCAGATTTGTTTTTAGCGCCTTGACCTTTACAGGTCGTACAGACAAAATAGTGAGAGTAAGAAATCTCTTTTTTAACGCCAAGGTATGCTTCTTTTAAGGTAATAGAGACATCTTTTTGCAAGTCTCTACCTTTTTGAGGAGCTGGTCCGGATGGTTGCTGGCTGCGAGATGATCGTTGACCTTGACCATTAAACATATTGTTAAATAAGTCATTAAAGATATCAAAATCCATGCCGCCGCCATGACCATGGCCACCGCCTTGTTGCATGTTTTCGTACGTGTCATGACCAAATTGATCATACTTTTTACGTTTTTCAGTATCAGAAAGTACTTCGTATGCAGCTGCAGCTTCTTTAAACTTAGCTTCAGCTTCTTTGTTGTCTGGGTTTCTGTCTGGATGATATTTGAGTGCAAGCTTATGGTATGCTTTTTTGAGTTCTGCTGTTGTTGCAGTTTTCTCAACACCTAGAATTTTATAATAATCTTTTTTGCTCATATATATTCATTATTTAATTTAAAATGTTGATATTATATTAGATTTTTTAGGTACATAGTTAAAACATTCTATACTCAACTGACTAAAAATAAGCTGCAATTATGTCAGAAAAATTATTATAAAACAATTTTCTGTATGTTTTTATAAAAGTTCTGGAGATCAGTATGATGTGTATATTTGATACATTTTTTACTATATACCAAAATTGTATCGTACATGTCAGAAACTATATTTTTGCACATATTACATAACGATATTGCAAGCTTTTGTTTTTAATATTGTTTGTATAGTCTAGGTTGTGTGAGCCAAATTTACACTTTAAAGTTTTACCCTACGTTTTCGATGAAAACTCCGGGAGCTTGCTGGCCGGTGGGCTGATACACTATTTCTTTATATAAAAAGCGTAACGTGGCCGCCGCCATCCATTTTCCGGAGATGAGCGAAGCGATATCGTAGGATTGCACGCTATTTTTTAATTTGGTTTACATAGCCTAAGACTATTTTAGCATAATTTTTGGATATTTTGATTATCTATTTTTATTTTAATATACCACAAAAAGATAGATTTTAAAAATCAGCTCTTTTTGTGGTATGTCATGTATCTAGATTTCAAGTTTTCCTGGTCGATAGTAACCATACGAATCACTTGTTGGAGCAAGCCATGAAGAAGGCATAGAAAAAGGGGCTTCAATATATTTAGGAATCGGCGGGCAGTCACCTAAGTATTGCAATACACTCATATGAAAGTCGTCATAACTTTGCACGCCAGAACTTTGTGAACGAACAAGTGTTACTTTTCCTGAGCGCTCAATAACCATCACAATAATACTATCACGTACAGGTATTTGATCTTTCTTTAAGATATATTTTTCAGGGTATGAGTTCCATGCATTTTTATGCATAGTTCCTACTTGATTCATATAACTTGCACGTTTTAATCCCATAGCATTATCATGTTCAGCATTTCCATCGCTTGAAAATTCTGCATTACCTTTTCGCACAAATTCAGAGAATCCTTTTTGCATGTTAAGATCTTGCAATGAAAATTTTTTCTTTTGCGGAATAACATTTTCAGCAACATCTTTATTTAATTCTAGCTTTGACTGGTTGATTTTTCCTACTTCAATGGGGCGATGTTTTTTTGAAGCAACTCTTGGTAACGGTTGTTCAGCTATTTTTTTTGCTAGTGCCAATACAGCCATTTCGGGTTGTTTTTTTGATGGGATTATACCAGTTTCTTGCAATCGATTAAACTCTTGTAGAGGTTCTACTTTTTTTGATCAACTTCTTGCATGGTGATATTTTTGTCTCCTGAAATTTCAGGAGTATCTTGTATAGCTTGCTCCACAATTTCTTGTGTTTGAGCAGAAGTATCATCCATATCAGTAATTTGAGCTGCACTGACTTTTGCTTGAATGGTAACATCAGCTAAAGGTTGATCTTCAATTGTTGTTAAGTCTGTTAAACCTTTTTTAAATTCATCCGTTAATGCTTTGGTTGCAACATCTAAAGTTTTATCTTGCGGAGTTATTTCAGCAAGGTCATCTTCATGATCTTGCGCTGTATCAGTCAAGCTTGTTTGATGTGGTGACAGATGATCGAATGATCCCTGATCGCTATTACCAGTTGTTGATCCTTGCGTTTTTTTTGCAAGTTCATACGGTTCAACTTCGTCATTGTCGTCAGACGTTGGTTGTGCAAGTTCAGGTGTATCTGTTAAAAAAATAATTTGAGTAGGATCAATCTGCGGTAGGGCAGGATCAGGTTCGGTTAATTGAGATGAGCTGGGTTTAATTGTAAGCATGATGATCACCAATAGTAAATGTAGTAGTAATGAAATATACAGCCAGATAAAATAGTATTTTGCTTCGTTTTTGTTTTCCATAAGCTCCCTTGAATATCAGAGAGTATGGAAATTTTATTTGAAAATTCATAGATTTTTATCAATTTTTATTAATTTTTCAATCGAGAAGTAATTTTTATCTTTTTTTATCAGGCAATTTTGATACAAAGTGTGTTTATTCTTGCTGCTTTTTTTTAAAAACCTCATAATTTCGTTGAACAATTTTTGGCTTGGGGTAAAAGAAATACCACACATAATTAAAAGTCGTAATAAGATATTTTGTTGTGCAACGGTGTGAGTATCTAAAAAAAGTGCAATATTAATACCTTGAGGAGTTGTCATGGTTTGCATGATTTTGCAAGTTTGTTGTTCTATAAAATCATGTGCAAGTGATAATTGCGACATCGTCGAAGTTAAATTTTTTTCAAATCGATTGTCAGTTGCATGAAGAGCTGGGATCACATGATTACGAATTCTATTTCGTAAGTACGCATCGCTTGTATTTGTTTGATCAGTATAGTAATTCAGGTTGTTTTCATGCAGATACTGCATGATTTGATTTTTTGACCAGTGCAAAAGTGGACGAATATATAAACCATCTTTTTTTTGTATGCCCGTAAGTCCTTTCAGTGAACTTCCACGAAGTAATCGAATAAAAAATGTTTCGTGTTGATCTTGTTCATGATGAGCAAGCGCTATTGCATGAGCTTGATACTGTTGCGCAACTGATTGAAAAAAATGACGACGCATAAGACGTCCAACTTCTTCTTGTGAACCGTTCCATTTTACATCAAATTCAAGCTCAGATAGTTTTTTAATGACTAAATCTACACCTAGATTGTTACACATGTTTTTGCATAGCTCTGCGGCAATTTTTGAGCTTTCTTGCCATTCATGGTCAAGGTGTGCTGCAATAATTTGTAGATTAAGTTCTTTTTTTTGTGAGCATAGCACATGAAGCAAACATACTGAATCAGGTCCGCCTGAAAGGCCAACTATGATTGTTGTATGAGGTTGAATAATAGAATTGGGATCAGGAGGTAATGGATCGCTCACGTGTCTTCTAGATAAAATAAGGGGATAATGTGTGAATTATTACTAATTTTTAATGTAACAAACTTCTTGTAAATGTAAATAAAAAATTGCATCTCAGATCTTAATTGGCTGAGATGCAATTTTTATTGAATTGAAATTGAACGAACTTTTTTATTTCGTTCAATGAGTTCTTAATTTATTTTTGTTCTGGAAGATTTGCATATATTGTATCAAATGATTTTGTTGTGTTTTCAAATCCTAATGCTTTCTCTTGCATTTTTATAATCTCTTGTTGTGTGGCTATTACTTTTGTTTTTTTAAGTAATTGTGATGTTGCATGAGTAACTAAATCATGAAGTTGCTTGTTTTGTCTTATAAGATCAGCATTTTGTTTTTGCAAAGTAGCAACGTCTTGATATGAATATTCTGTTTGAGTTGTTGCATTCAGGGTGTGAGCATTGAGTATTTTTAATTGCTTATTTTTTACAGTTTGACTGCTTGAATTGCTAACTTTTGGTGTATTATTAAGAGGTTTTTTAGCTGGTTGCATCCAGCGATACATACCATACAAAGTTGCAGCACTTGCAACTGCAATTGTTGTATACACAGCAACGTCTTGTGAATTAAGTGTATTAAAACTTGGTAATTTCCATGCGTGAGTTTGCATGCAACTATACTGAGAAAAAAAAGATAACGGTATCCATTTTTCACTGGTGTGAACAGCTTGAGTTGATAGTAAAATGATAAAAAATGTGCGCAATACAGACGATATTTTCATGGTATTTGTTCTTTTTTTGTGAAAAGTATGATTTCTATCTGTAATCATAGCAGCTGTTTGAGCAATATAAAAGATCGTTTTACAATGTTTATGGGTTGTACAATGATCTTTTTATTTAATCTTGCTTGTTATAAAAATTAGATAGTGCTATGGATATAAAATTTTTATGCAGGTACATGATTTTATTTTGATAAAATTTTTATTAATTTGTTGCGAACTGGAGCAATATCTTGAGGATTACAATGGATTGTATTCATTTCAAGATTGTCAGCAGCTTGAATGTTTTCAATGGTGTCATCGATAAAAATTGCATGTGCTGGTGTGATATTAAATTCTGTTAAGCATTTTTCAAACATAGAGCGTTCAGGCTTTAAGGTTCCAATTTTTCCTGAAATCATAATGCCATCAAACATATTTTCATCATTATGGATAAAAATTTCTGGAAATTTTTTCTGTAATAAACTAAAAGATGCTGCATCCCAGTTTGATAATACATACAGTTTATAACCAGCTTTTTTTAATTCATGTAATAATGCAACACCTGCGGGAATTGTTTTTCGTGTTTTAATAAATTTTTCTGGATTGGTCATCATAGCAGTTGTCTGGAGCAATAAATTTTTTTCAGCATCAGAAATTGCAGAATTTTTAATGTGACGATTCATTGCAAGTTGTATAGAAAGAAGACTTTGCGATGAGCATTGCCAATCGACCATAATTTGTGGCATTAAAATGCCTTGATTATATGCTTGAAACTTTGACTCAGCAGGTACGCTTTCAAGAATTTGAAAAAGACGAGCTTGTGATGGCAATTGCCAGTTCGTTGCAACATACTGCAGTATAGTTGCCATGCCGATTTCTTGAAAAGCTTGTAACTTATCAGTTGTCAGCACCACGCCATCAAGATCAAAAATAATTGCGGTATCATTGCTGGAGCTAGGAATTGTGTCAACTATTTGATTCTGCCAAATATATGAAGAGATATAGGTCATCATGGTTTGATATTCAGATATATGGTTTTCTTGAGCTTGCAATGGTGATACATAGTTTATATTAATCAGTAGTATTGCAAAAAATATAAAGTTTTTCATGAGCTTTTTCGTAAGTAAAAGTAATATAAACTAACTATAAATTTTTTTTTGGTATTCGTAAAATGCTAAATATTTTTTTATTGTAACTAGTGAAAAAATAATATGTATTTTAGGCTGTGCAAACCAAATTTAAAAGAACGATACAATCTTATGATATCGCTCCCCTCATCTTTCCAAATAGTCGCAGCAGTCGCAACTTTACCCTTTTTCATGTGAAAAAGAGCGCATCAGGGGCCAACCGGCAAGCAAACTTTCGGAGTTTTCATACAAAATGTAGGGCAAGACTCTCTTGTGAAAATTTAGTTTACTCAACCTAGAGGAATAAGTTTGAGCGCTTTATAATTGTTTCTATTTGAGTAGTGTTGTAAAAAGTACTTAATTTAAAACTAAAATTTATTTTGTATAATTTTTTCAAAATTTAAATTATTCTATTAGTCCATTACATTTTGTGAATATAAGGTACTAATATAACATCGAAAATATAAAATTATGATGACTTTGAATAAATATACTTTACTGTTGATATTGTTTCAGTTTAGTTGTGTTTACCCTATGAATTTAGGGCATATTATTAATTGCCATGTGTATAATGGTGATAAAAAATATACTGATATTGTTAAAAATTCTGAAAATGGTGTTATAAGTGCAGTAAATATGCATCACAGAAAAACAATATTTCCAGAAACAATGAGAAAAAATAGTTTAGAAAAGGACTTGTTATATACTTGGCAGCGCGGTGAAGTATTAGCTGAAACACCTACTATAAAATATATACGTCGCCCATATTCAAATCTTGTTATTGGTATGGCAAAAAATTCATCAGGCAATATTGTGACTGCTTATCCTGTTTTGAAATATATCCCATTAAGTTTCATGCATGGTGCTAATAAAGATTTGCCAATATATATTGCAACTGTTTACGATGAAAATAACAAGAAAGCAAAGAATGTATCCAGTAAGGTTAGTGAAATTGAGAAAATATGCCCGCAAGGAGTCCTTGTTGGGTTTCGCTGGACAACAGATAATGAGGGAATTGGAGTTATGGATATTTCATCATATTATACAAACGAAATATTTTCAGGAATTGAAAATGAGCGAGGTTCAATTTTAGTAGAAGTTGAATGTATACTTATAAAAGAAAATTTAGTTGAGATAAAAAAAGCGCCTTGAAATTCAAGGCGCTTTTTATGTACTCATTAATTATATAATCAAGATTTAGATATCAAGATTTTTAACGAATTTACCATTTTCTTCGATAAACTGTTTTCTACCAAGAACGCTATCACCCATCAAGTTACTAAACCAAGCGTCAGCTTCTAAGCCGTCTTCGATTTTAACTTGTAAGAATAAACGAGTTTCTGGATCCATAGCAGTTTCCCACAATTGTTCAGGGTTCATCTCCCCAAGACCTTTGTATCGTTGAATATACATGTATGGTTTGCTTAATTGACCAATAGCATACCCCATGCGCAAGATACCTTGATCTTCGATGCCCTTTTCTCTGTTGCCAAGGAACAGTACCCATCTATTTTTTTCAAGCATAAATAATGGGCTCATCGTTGCAACAAGTTCAACTACTTTTTCTGAAGTAAAGAATTCAAGTGGCAGCGTCCATGAAATATTTGATTTAGTAAAAATCAGAGATTTTTCTAAACCGTCTACTTTTTTGTATTCAGTTTCTACTTCATCTTCTTGAATGATTTCATGTTCTGTATGCTTGATGTCATGTTGAATAACATTTTGCACAGGCGCCATATCAGGTGCTTGTAACGTAATTGCAAAATCAGGGAAGAATGGTTGTAGTTGAGCAATAAGTTTTTCTGAATTATCAAGTTCAATATTCTGTTCTTGATGCATGAATAGTGCTAATTGATGGCAATGTTTGTATTCAAGGTTAAAGTTAACGCTGATTGCATGATTTTTAGTTTCATATACTAAGACATCATCTAAAAGTTTATGCAGATCAGTTGGGCTTTCTGTTTTATTAACAAAAGCTAATGAAACGTTATTTTTAGCCCAATCAAAAACAAAAGTTTTTAAACTGTTATCATCACTTAAATACTGAGATTGTTTGCCAATTTTAACTTTATACAATGGTGGTTGCGCAATGTATAAGTAACCTTGTTCAATTAATGGGCGCATGTAACGGAAGAAGAATGTTAATAATAGTGTGCGAATGTGTGATCCGTCAACGTCAGCATCGGTCATTAAAATGATTTTATGATAACGAGCTTTGGTATGATTGAATTCTTCTTGGTTTTCGATGCCACAACCAACAGCAGAAATTAAAGCTTTAATCTCTTCGTTGATTAACATTTTATCAAGACGAGCTTTTTCTACGTTTAAAATTTTACCTTTTAATGGCAAAATTGCTTGTGTGAATCGATCACGCGCTTGTTTTGCAGATCCGCCCGCTGAATCTCCCTCAACGATGAATAGTTCAGATAATGCAGGGTCTTCATTTGAACAATCTGCTAATTTACCTGGTAAAATTGTGCTTTCTAGGGCAGTTTTACGACGAGTTAAATCACGAGCACGTTTAGCTGCATCGCGAGCACGACGAGCCATTTCAGCTTTGAGTAAAATCTTTTTAGCTATTGCAGGATTTTCTTCAAAGAACGTATCAAGTGCACCAAATGCCCATGAATCAACAATACCTTTTACTTCGCTGTTACCAAGTTTTGTTTTTGTTTGGCCTTCAAATTGAGGTTCTGGGGCTTTTAAACTGATAACAACAACAAGACCTTCACGAACGTCTTCGCTGGAAAAACTATCACCGCTTTTAATCATGTTCATAGCAAGAGCACGTTTGTTACATGCTTTTGTGAGTGCAGATTTAAAACCACTGACGTGCGTTCCGCCTTCAACGGTATTAATGTTGTTAACAAATGAGAAAATCTGTTCTTTAAAGCCGTCGTTGTATTGTACTGCTGCTTCAAGAATATATTTTTCATCTTCTTTATAGATGTAAATAATTTCAGAAAATAAAGGATCTTTTTTATCGTTAATTGATTGTACAAAAGAGACAATACCACCTTCAAAAAGGAATACGTGGTTTTTATTTTGTGCTTTATCAGAAATGGCGATTTTTAAGTTTTTATTTAAAAAAGCAAGTTCACGTAGACGTACTGATAACGTATCGAAATTAAATACTGTCGTCTCTTGAAAAATTTCAGCATCTGGCGTGAAGCGTACGTAGGTTCCACGTTTTCTTGTATTTCCTGTGATTGTTAAAGAATCTTGAGGAATACCTTTTTTAAAATTCTGTTCGTACACGTGGCCATTTTGGTAAATTTCAAGATGTAAATCACTTGATAAAGCGTTTACAACAGAAATACCTACGCCATGAAGACCACCAGAAAATTTGTATGAATCTTTATCGAATTTTCCACCAGCATGCAGTTTTGTTAAAACAACTTCAGCTGCAGAAATGCCTTCGGTTGGATGAATATCAGTTGGAATACCACGACCGTTATCTTCAACTGAGCATGAACCATCAACATGTAAAACAATTTTAATGTCACTACAGTGACCGCCAAGTGCTTCGTCAACTGAGTTATCAACGACTTCATAAACAAGATGATGAAGACCGCCTATGCCGGTGTTTCCGATATACATGGCAGGGCGTTTACGAACTGCTTCCAGTCCTTCCATGATTCGAATCGAACTGGCATTATAATTTTTTAATGCATCGTCTTTGTTTGAAGGATTGTTTGCCACAGGTAACTCCGGAAAATGGTGTTTGATTTTTTAAATTCACAATATTATATAAATATCGAAAGACTTTTTTGGTAACTATAATAAATTACCCCTACATTTTTATAAAAACTCCAAAAATTCTGATTTGAACGAGACTTATCAGTTTTATACGACATAAAATCTTGCACTATCATGTTTTAGGAGACGACCATAGTGGTGTGGTAGGTTATTATAGATGCTTTATTGTAACACGTTGGTGTTATATTATTTGTATGTTTATTTTACATCATTTCAATATAGTATACAGTATTAACTTAGTTTAATTTATAAAACAATATTTTTCCAATACTTTATACATGATTAATGGTAAAAGGTTTTTTTGTGAGTGATGATATAAAAAACTTTAAATTTGATGATTTTGGTATGAAGCATGCGCTCAAGCAAGCTGGTAAAGCTTTTGCATGTGATGAAGTACCTATTGGTGCTGTTATTTTGAATAAAGATGGAAAAATCATAGCACGTGCTTATAATCAGGTAGAAAAAAAACATACGCAATTAGCCCATGCCGAGCTACAAGTTTTGCATAAAGTTACGAAAAAATTAGAACGCTGGCGTTTAAATGATTGCACCTTGTATGTCACATTGCAGCCATGTATTATGTGTATGGGGGCGTTAATTCTTTCTCGTATTGGTCGAATTGTATATGCAGCAAACTCGCCATTATTTGGGTGTAATGTTGACAAATATGAATGGTTTGGGATATACAAAGATTCTTTACCACTTATTGAATTTCAAGAAAAAATGAATCGATAAACTTATTAAAAAAATTTTTTAAAACGCAAAGGAGCCTGAAGCATGTTAGCTCAGAGCCAGTTAGATAAAATTAAAAGCGAGTTACTTATAAGAAAAAAAGAGCTTGAAATTGAGCTTGATCGATTATCAAAAGAACCGGTATCTGATAATCAATCACAAGATGATGGCGATCAAGCAGTATCTTCGACGCTTGAAACATTACGCAATTCTATTCAAAATGCTGAATACGTAGAATTCGTTATGATTGAAGCTGCACTGCGATCAATTGAAGATGGTCGTTATGGCATTTGCCAAGATTGCGAACAAGAGATATCTGAAAAAAGATTAAAATATTATCCAAATGCACAACGTTGTTTGACATGCCAAGAGGCTGCAGAAATTACTGCATTTTAAATAATAATCTATAACTATAAAAAAATAGATTTAAATACATACAATTTTGGTATACTAAATAAGTGATAATAAACAGCAGCAATTTTTAATGTTTTTTAATATATTGAATGCATGCTACTGATCTAAAAAATCATCACATTATTATCAATAATATGTAGTTAAAAAAACTGTAACCAGTTGTAGTAAAAAATGAATTTTTATCTTTGTTTGCCTATTATTTTTAGCAATATTGATTTTTGACTTTTGTATAAATCCACTATAAAATAAGTATTAAAATATTAAGATTATTTTGAATACTGAAAACTTAAAAGAAAGGCTTTGTGCTCATGACAATAGCTTCAACAGCAAAAACAGCGACGACTTCTGCTAAGCCTCGTCCATCTGCATCAAAAAAAACTGTAAAAAATGCACCAATTGCAAGTGGTACCGGACGTAGAAAAAGTGCTGTTGCACGAGTTTGGCTACGTAAGGGCAAAGGCACTATGTTGATTAACGGCAGAGATTTTAACGAATATTTCACTGTATTAAGTGCTAATGAAGAAGGAAGAAGTTCTTTTGAACGTTTCCAAATCACAGAAGGCATTTTAGCAGATGTAAACGTTAAAGGTGGCGGTTACACAGCTCAAGCTTCAGCAGTTAAGCTTGGTGTTGCTCGTGCATTACTTATGCTTGACGAAACATTACGTCCAGAATTACGTAAACTAGGCTTCTTGACAGTTGATGCGCGTGAAAAAGAGCGTAAAAAACCAGGTCAAAAAGGTGCTCGTGCGAAGTTCCAATTTACAAAAAGATAGAATCTATCGATTTATATCGAAAAAAGCGTTATCACTGTTTGGTGGTAACGCTTTTTTATTTTAAGAGACAATTTATTCTATATTTTTACGTTTAAGAGTTTTATGTCTAAAAAAAATATTTTCACATTCATTTTGATATTTTCGTATATTGCAGATCATGACAATCTTGTTGCAAGTGATAACCAAGATAGTATCTTCAATGATTTTACAAAAAATTTAGGTAATTTATCCTATGAAGAAATTTCTGTTATTGCAGTTACTGCAGGTATAAGTATGTATGCAGGTTGTTATGCACGTCATCATTTGTATCATAAATCTTGTGTTCATGATGTAATACATGAAGAAAGTGAATGCAGTGGCAGTGAGTTATTATCAAGTGAATGCTTATTTACATTTGATAAACATGCTTTTGGAAAATTATCTGAAGATGGGAGCCAAGATAGTTTACCTGATTTACAGGTTATTCCTGGATGTGAGGAGCTTGATGATTTATATGAATGGACGAATGCTATGAAAAATCAAAAAATTGATTCTCCAAAATCGTGTCGAGTCATACCGCCGGTAAGATATTCTCATAATGAAAGTGATGGAAATAAATCTTCATGCCAAACGATGAAGCCATTTTTTAAATAACTTATAGGGTATAAGGAGATAGATTTTCTTCTACCTGTTAGTAATTTTATAGATTAGTAATTATCCATCATTGAATGACGACGGACTTGCTGTTTTGATGGCATATGAGTGTGTGTTAGAACAAAAAAAAATAAAAATGTACACGATGAAATGACAGAAATAATAATTCGGTCTTTTATTTTACGCCGCACAAAAAATCCTTCTATGTGAAAAGTAATATATTAATTATTCTCATATTGTATTTTTATTGTCTCTTTTTACCGTCAAAATGTCAATTTTATGCATGGAGTTATTTTCTAAGCTCTGTGAACCAAATTTTCATGTGCACAAAAACCTACGATATCGCTTCGCTTATCTCCGGAAACAGTGGTGGCGGCGACCAATTTACGCTTTTTTATGTAAATAAATAGTGCATGAGGCCCACCGGCCAGCAAATTCCCGGAGTTTTCATAGAAAACGTAGGGTAAATCTTTAGAGTAAAAATTTGGTTTACAAAACTTAGGTGGTGTCAACTAAATTTACATCTGCATAAACATCTATGATATCGCTTCGCTCATCTCCTGAGGTTTAGTTGTTCATAAAACTGAAAATTTTCAGAATTTTATAAAAAATAAAGGTACCACCAGTTGTGGTTAGATTTCACTATGTTAAAATGATTATAAGATATAAGTTGTTAGCAGCTCATATTATTGTAATGTAGCTCCTTTTTTTGCGGCAGGTCTTTTTTAAGGCCTGCCGTTTGTTATTCTAAGCTGTGTGAACAGAATTTTACAATAGCATAGAATTTGGGATATAGATTTGCTCATCTCCAGAAATATGGGTGACGGTCACTTTACGATTTTTCATGTAAAGAAAGAGTGCAATAGGTCAATCGGTCAGTAAATTATCGGTTGAGTGGACAATGTCATGTAAAAAACTTATTTTCATGATCTACCAGGCAAAACGGTAAGAATTTGATGTATAGAATATAGCATGGCAAGACCATAATAAAATTTTAGAAGGAAATTAATTAATGAAATATCACACTACAATTCTTTGTATGTATTTGTGCTTAAGTATTATGCTTATTGGTAGATTATTTACAATTGACAGTCAGTTGTCCTATGAGATTGTGCAATTTGATTATTTTGATACGAGCATGAGAAATCAAATGTACGATATGATTTTTCATGATGTAGAAATTCAGCAAAGAATTTTTTTACCTAAAGAATCAATAGATACATATTTATCAGATTTAAAGGTAGTACATGATCTAGAGTGTTGGATTTGTCGATCTCGTACAAATCCATCTCAAATATATTGCTTTATCACCTATCTTCAACGCGATGAAGTATATTGTTTTAAAAAAACTAATGGACCAAGAATTACACATAAATATGATAAGTATGCTGGTAATTATCCATTGATAGAAACAATAAAATTTGTTGGATGCATTCAAGATATTGCTGTACATAAAGATTATCGTCGTCGGGGTGTAACGCAAGCATTATTGAGTCATTTTGAAGATACTTGCAAAAAAAATAGCATGGAAAAAATGTTTATGTATGTTGCTGCTGATAATGAAAAAGCAATTCATGCATATAATAAAGCTGGTTTTTTGATTGATTTAGCATATACGCCTCAGAAAGATTTTTTTGCAATGTTTAAATTGATTAAATAGGCTGTATACAGCAAATTTAAAAATAGCATAGAACATTTAATATCGCTTTGCTCATCTGCAAAACATGTACGTCGGCGACTTTACGCTTTTACATTTAAAAAAAGTGCATCAGGCCCACTGGCCTACAAATTCCCAAATTTTTCATAAAAACGCATGGCAAAAATTTATAATAAAAAATTGGTTCACGTAGGCATGTTTATCTACTATAGAATCTATAAAAACATATTTTATAATTTACTTCTCTGCTATGTTTGTGCACAATATTAATACGATTTTTTAAAAACTGTCATGAATAAAAAAGAGATGAGTAATGAGATATTTTTGGAGTCGATCTATTATTCTGCTTTTATCGCTTGAAGCAGTAGCTTTTATTGCAAATTATAATTTTGGTTCCTCAGGATTACAGGCCTTGCAGCAATTAAAAGCAAGTAAAAAATTATTACAAGATGAGATTGCAACATTACAAAATGAAAACAGTTTTTTACAAGAACAGATAGATGAATGGTCTGCAGGACTGTTTTTACAAGAAAAATTTGCTCGAGAAAAATTACAGATGCAAAAAAAAGATGAAAAAATTTATTTACGATACATTTTAAAATAATATTTTTCTAGGATCTTGAGGCCGGCAAGCCTCATCAGCTTGTATGTATATGTATAATCTAATACTTTAAGTTATAAATTAATTTGAATTATGTAATAAGTTTAAAATGGAGATAGGCAATGTTTAAATTAGATTCTTTACTGTATAGCTATGATGCATTACAACCGTATATTGATGCGTTAACCATGGAAATTCATTACACCAAACACCATCAGACCTACATTGATAACCTGAATGCAGCTATTGCAAAACATCCAGAATTACAAAGTAAGTCGGTGTACGATTTATTACTCACACCAGATGAGTTGCCTGCTGATATTACAACAGCGGTGATTAACAATGGTGGTGGACATTATAACCACACGTTATTTTGGTTAATGATGTCACCTCAAGGTAAGTTACTTGGCAAAGGTGATGTGTTAACTGCTATAGAAAAAACTTTTGGATCATTTGAACAGTTTAAGCTATTGTTTGAAAATGCTGCAAAAACTCGATTTGGTTCTGGTTGGGCATGGCTTGCTGTTGACAGGTCAACAGGAGCATTAGAAATTGTTTCGACTGCAAATCAAGATTGTCCAATTTCTAATAATAAAGAAGTCATTTTGGGGTTAGATGTGTGGGAACATGCGTATTATCTACATTACCAAAATCGTCGTGCTGATTACATTGCAGCATGGTGGAATGTGGTTAACTGGGGTTATGTCCAAGACCGATACAGTCAGATCTTAAAAAGTTTGTAAGTTTATGAAGTTTATAGCAGATTTCCATATTCACTCTCGTTATTCTTATGCAACGTCTAAAACGATGGATTTACAACAGCTTGCAATCTGGGGCCAATTAAAAGGCATTGGTTTGATGGGGACGGGTGATTTTACTCATCCAACCTGGCAAAAAGAGTTGCAAAGTATGTTGCAGCCTGCAGAGCAAGGTCTCTTTTTATTACAGTCACATTTTCAATCGATGGTTGATGCGAGCGTGTATGATACTTGCAAAGGTACGCAACGATTTTTATTAACTGCAGAGATCGCAACTGTTTTTAAACGAAATGGAAAATGTTATAAAACTCATTCGATTATTTTTTCCCCATCACTTGAAGTTGCATTCAAGATCAGTCAGAAATTAGCGACCATCGGTAACATTGCTTACGATGGTCGCCCAGTTTTAAGTTTAGATGTTCAAGACTTACTTAAGATTGTGCTTGATATTTCACCTGATTGTATGCTGATTCCTGCTCATATTTGGACGCCACATTTTGGTCTTCTTGGTTCTAAATCAGGATTTGACTCGTTTCAAGAATGTTTTGGCGATATGATCGAACATATTTATGCGTTCGAAAAAGGCTTGTCATCAAGTTTTGCGATGAATGCACAATGTTCGCAGCTCGATCGTTTTGCAATTTTGGCAAATTCTGATGCACACAGTGTGCAAAATTTAGGCCGAGAAGCAAATATTCTTGATACTGATCTATCATATTTTGGTATAACGCAAGCGTTAAAAAATAACAATCCACAGCAACTGATTGCCGGGATAGAATTTTTCCCTGAGATGGGTAAATATTATGGCTCGGGCCATCGAGCATGCAAGGTGTACATGACGCCTGAGCAGTCTAAAGAAAATCAAATTTGTTCAGGTTGTGGCAAAGGTGTTACGATTGGCGTTGCACATCGAGTTGCACAACTTGCAGATCGAACAGTTGAGCAAGCACAAAAATACATTCGTAATCGGTATGCAATTGCTCCCTTGCAAGATATTATTGCCGATAGTTTACAGGTACAAACATCGAGCAAAAAAGTTCAAAAATTATATCAGTCTATGCTAGAAAATTTGGGAAACGAATTCTTTATTTTATTAACTGCAAAGATTGAAGACATTGCGATCCATAGTAATTTTAAGATAGCCCAATCAATTGGTGCGATGAGAAGTGGCAATGTTGCAGTAACTCCTGGGTACGATGGAGTGTATGGGACGATCCGTTTTGATGTTTAAAAACATGCATAATTTTATAACTCTACGAAGTGAAAAATAGATAATTGAACTCGTCTTATTTGTAAATTATGAAGCATTATCTATACTTACTAAGAGTATATTACACACTTTTTAAAAGGTTTTTGTATGGTAAAAAATGTATATAAGTACATGATTTTTAGCATGGTTGCTGTATGTTGTTTTGATGCGCAGGCAAGTCAAGCTGATAAGGATTTTGTTAATCGTAGTATGGATAAAAATGATTTTGCTATGAAAGAATTTGAGAAACTTTTAGATAAGCAAAAGCTTTCACTTTTTGAAGAAAAATGTCTTATAGATGCATATATAGCTAAATATGGATTAGAGTTATCTTTTGGTTTGAAATGGATAGCTGTTTATGATGCGTATCATCAAATTAATGAACGTAATAGTATTCCTTGGGAAAAATCATATAGAAATAACTTACATAGAGAACTGTCAAAATCAGCTGCAATACAAAATCTTGCGGCTTTACAAGCGATACAAGATAAAGCTTGCCAATATCGTATTGAACCGGTCAATGACATGTTGTCTCGATGGAACCCTTCTTTTAAAAATATTTATTTTGATGAAGAAACTTTTGAGGGAGATGGTTTTGATCGGGGCTATATTTATTCGTCTAACCATGATGTTGATATCTCAATGAGTGAAATACATCACAAATATGGATCGACTGCTTCACGGCATGTATCACTTGAATTTAAAGAACGTCATGATGCTTTACAACAACATGTAAAAACTCCTTGTCATCAAGTTTCAATCGATAGCAATGGATTATTTGATATTCAGGATGATAATCAAACAATGATCAGTGAATTTGAATATGTAGAAAAATTACGTAGCGAAAATCCTATTGATAATAATCCTGAAACTAATAAATTTATAAAATGCTTTGACCAAATTGCATAACTGTAAGATTCAGAAATTTCTGTGAAAAATAGAAGGCGTATAAGTTGTTTATAACTTATACGCCTTTTTAATTTTCTCAACGTGTCAGGAGCTTTCATGCAAAATGTAGGGCAAAATTCTTTTGTAAAAAATTGGTTTACTCAACTCAAGCAACATGCATTACTTTATATTTACATGCAAAACAAGACATAATTCAACGAGCTTCATTTGTAAATTACAATGCATCATTTATACTTAATAGTATGATATACCACACTTTTTTAAAAGGTTTTTGTATGGTGAAAAATGTATATAGGTACATGATTTTTAGCATGGTTGCTGTATGTTGTTTTGATGCGCAAGCAAGTCAAGTTGATAAGGATTTTATTAATCGCAGTAAAGATAAAAATGCTTATGCTTTTCAACAATTCAATAAAATTTTAAGTAATCCACATCGTTCAGAAGTTGAAAGAAAATGTTTATTTGATGCTCGTATGGCTCAACTTGCATTAACATATACTCGCAGATTTCAATGGTTAGCTGGTTTTATGGTTCATAATAATAATCTTGATCGTCGCTATCGTATTAAAGAATTAAGCAATCCACAATTAGAGCAGATAGCACAAGATGATCTTGCGGCTTTGCAAGCTACTCAACTAAAAGCTTCTGAGTATAAACTTCAACCGATTGATGATATGTTAGATCAATGGAAATATTTTCGTGAAAAATCTATATTTGTTTGTGGGGATGAATTTTTGCCAGACTATCCTTTTTGCTCTGGTGACTGGGTTGAAAATTCAATTAATAAAATATACAAAAAATATGGATATTTTAGTTTTAAAAAATTGACTGGTATATTGAAAATGCGAAATGATGCATTGAATAAACATGTCAAAGCTCCTTATAAAGCATCATCACAATTAATTCTTGCTCAATCTTTTAAAAATAATAATGACAAATTAGTTTGTCATCAGCCTGCTCAAAAGTATCTAGATCAGCCAATCATGAGTGAATTTAAATACGTAGCAAAATTGCAAAAAGAAAACGGTGTTGATAAAAATCCTGCAACCAATAAATTTGCAAAGTTATTCGACCGAATTGCATAGTCATAAGCTACAAAGATATTTATAAAAATAGAAGGCGTATTCGTTATAAGTAACGAATACGCCTTCTATTTTTTGTGAAAAAATTTTTCACAAGAGAGTTTTGCCCTACAAAACTCGCGCAATTTACTTGTAGGCCAGTAGGCCTGATGCACTATTTTTAAAACTAAAAAAGCGTACAGTGGCCGCCGCCACCCTTATTTCCGGAGATGAGCGAAGCGATATGAAAGGCTTGTATTTTAATTTTTACATTTAGTTCACACAGCCTCATCTGTTGTATGCAATTGAGGTTGATTGTTAATCTTATTTTCTCTATTTAGTAAGAAGAGTTGATACATTTGTTTGCATCTTCAATCGTATAAAATGATTGAAAAGCAATGTTGTGTTCTTTATTTTCATATAAAATAACTGCTTGTGGTCGATTATCAAGAATGGTATGCCATTGGTACAAAACTTGTAGAAAACTTGCCCGGTCAATGGTATATGATGCAAATACATTCTGTTTAAGCTGTTCTACAAAACTATACTCTGGAGAAACATACGGAATAGAATCTTCAAATGTTTGATAATCAGTAAACGAACTGATGTAGATATCAGTACGATTGCTAAGATCGATGCACACTGTTCTTCCATTGCCATGTAACACGACTTCATCATCTTTTTCTTCATCAATAATTTTTAAATTTTCAACAATGTAGGCAAGATCTGTTCGTGTGTATTCAAAAAAAATATATTCCAAAAGGTGCGTAAGATCACCTGCTTTTGTTTTGTTACGGATTGCGTAAAGCGATCCTTCTTTTTTTGCTTTTAGTTCAAGAAGGAGGTATTTTACTATTTTCATAAAGGTTGTTTTCGATGGGATTTAAAAAAAACTTACGTATTGAGTATGGCACACATTGAGCAATTGAAAAAGGTGAGTACATGAAATTGGTCAATTTCCATAATATTTTTTATACTAAGTTGTGTGAACTAAATTTAAAAACAGCATAAAAACCTACAATATCGCTTTGTTCATCTACAGAATAATAGTGGCGGCAGCCACTACATGCTTTTTGTCAATAGAGAAAAAAGTGCATAAGGCCCACCAGCCAAAAAATTCCCGGAGTTTTTGTAAAAAACGGAGGGTAAAATGTTATATAAAAATTTGTTGTATATCCTAGAAGTGTTAATTAAAAATTAATCAAATAGTCGTAAAAATTATTAGTTTTTACCGGAGAATAGAAAAGATGGAAGATAAAAAAAATATGAATGGCGCGCCAGTTGCCGATCACGTAGAATCAAGCTCACAAGAACACGAAATTCGTGTAGAAAAAGTTGCTAAAATGCGTGAAGCGGGCATCGAGCCGTGGCCAGAAGTTAAGCATGCAACAGCAAGTTGCCAACAAGTTATCGATGATTTTGTAGAAAATGCAGAACCGGTACAAGTATATGCAGTTGTTGGGCGAGTTGTATCAATTCGTTTACATGGTAAAGCTGCTTTTGTTCATTTACAAGAACAAGGTAATAAGTTACAAGTGTATTTTCAGCAAGAACGCATTGGTGCGGTAGCTTTTGAGCAACTACAAAGTTTTGTTGATATCGGTGATTTTTTATGGGTGAAAGGTTTTTCTTTTAAAACTCAACGTGGAGAAATTACCTTAAAAGCTGATGTGTATGCGATTCAAAGTAAATGCTTACATCCGCTACCAGAAAAATTTCATGGTTTAGTTAACGTAGAAACTCGATACCGTCAACGATATTTAGATTTAATCAGTAATCCAGAAAGTCGTTCTGTTTTACAAAAACGTTCATTAATTGTACAAGCTTGCAGAGAATTTTTAACATCACATGGCTACCTAGAAGTTGAAACTCCGATGTTACATCCAATTGCGGGTGGAGCAGCAGCAAAACCTTTTTCAACGCATCACAATGCTTTAGGCCAAGAGTTTTTCTTGCGTATTGCGCCTGAATTGTATTTAAAACGTCTTGTGGTTGGTGGGTTTGATAAAGTGTTTGAATTAAATCGTAACTTTAGAAATGAAGGGGTTTCTCCTCGTCATAATCCAGAATTTACGATGCTTGAATGTTATACAGCTCATGAAGGTTTTGAATATGGTATGGATATTGTAGAGCAGTTGATTCAAGCAATGGCTGCTAAAGTTTCTGATACGGGGATTGTTGCCTTTGGTGAACATGTCATCGATTTATCAAAACCGTTTGCAAAAATTTCTATGAAATCTGCGGTTCAAACTCGTCACAACTTATCAGATGCTGATATGAATGAATCGACAATTGATGCGTTATTAAAAAAACATCATGTTGCATTGCCAAAATCAAATATGACCATCAACGAAAAGATTTATCTTTTGTTTGAAGAAACTGTTGAATCAACATTAATTCAACCAACATTTATTATCGATTTCCCGATCGAAGTTTCACCCTTAGCAAAACGCCATGCACAAGATGCAACGCTTGCAGCTCGTGCAGAGCTGTTTATTGTGGGTATCGAATTTGCAAACTTATTTAATGAGTTAAATGATCCGTTTGATCAAGCAGATCGTTTTAAGTCACAAATGGATGCACATAAAGCAGGCGATGAAGAAGCGCATCAATATGATGCTGACTTTATTTTAGCTTTAGAACATGCTTTACCACCAACAGTTGGTTTTGGTATTGGGATTGATCGATTGATTATGTTGATCACCGGTTCAACATCAATTAAAGATGTTATTTTATTTCCGACATTAAAAAAGAAATAAGATTTACATAGATTTTTAAAGAAAAAGGCGCTTATACCAAGCGCCTTTTTTGCTACTGCCTATCTAAAAATGCATTTTTTATACGGTACATTTAATTAGATTTTAAACTAATCTAAGAATCCTACGATATCGCTGCGCTCATCTCCGGAGACAGTGGCGGCGGCGGCCGCTATACGCTTAAAAGTTGACTAATTTTGATAGATTTACAGCTGTGATATCGCTGTGCTCATCTCTGGAGACAGTGGTGGCGGCTGCGACTATACGCGTTTTTAACATAAAAAAGTTGGGCAATTTTACCAGATTTACAGCTGCGATATCGCTCTGCTTATCTCCGGAAACATTGGTGGTGGGGGCCACGATGCGCTTTTTTAGTTCAAAAAAAAGAGAGCATCAGGCCAACTGGCCAGCATATTCCCGGAGTTTTTGTAAAAAACGCAGGGCACATTTTAACAGAAAAAAAATTGATTTTTTCAAACCTCATTATGCTCCAAGCGTCTTACTGATACTCATTGATGAGGTCATAATATCGAGCATGAGTTTTGTTTCATTCATGTTGTTCATTGCTTGTAGTGCCATTGCACCTTGATAGCGAGTCGCAAAATAACGCATAACCATAAATTGCATAATTTCAACAATTTCATGTGCTTGAGAAGTAATTGCGTGTTCACCTTCATTTTCCATTTTGATTGCTAAAGCATTAAAAAAATCATGAAATTCATGTGGTGTATAGATTTGATTAATTTTCCAATTTTTTACAAAGTCACAAACTGCGTTGTGGGCAACGTATACGTCTATAAAATTATAAGCAATTTGATGTGCACATGTTGCTGTGCAAAGACCTGCAAATACAAGGCAAATAGACGCAAAGTTTGATTGAACTTTTGGCTTTTTTATTGGATGTTCTGCCATGAGTTCTTGTGCAAGTTGCTCGCTACAGATGCCACAATAATTTACATATGCAGCCAGTGCGCAAGTTGCAGGGATGATTGTTTTAAGGTGTGTCCAGATGTTATTTCGCTGTGTGTAAACATTGGTAATATACATTTTTTCTAAAAACATATATTGAGAATCACGATTGGATGGGTCAAAAACAGTTCGTGTGTCAAAAGCGGTTAGAGTATTGAGTGATGCTGTTATAACAGCAATAAGATATAGTTGCTTTTTCATATGATTCCTTTTTTTATACCCTGAGTTTAAAACCAGGGTGCATTACTATCAGTATCTATTGTTGGTAGGCTGTTTCAATCAAATGTAACAGTAGCCTGCAATCCTACGATATCGCTTCGCTCATCTTCAGAAACATTGGCGGCGACGGCCACTTTACGATTTTTTCATCTAAAAAAAGCGCATGAAGCTCATCGGCTAGCAAATTTCAGGAGCTTTTGTAGAAAATGTAGGGCAAAGCTTGAGAGTGAAAATTTGATTTGCACCGTTGAGTATAGCATGTTATGTATCGCTTTAATATTTAGTTGCTCATGTACTAGGCTGTGTGAACCAAATTTAAAAGTTGCGTACAATCCTACGATATCGCTTCGCTCATCTCCGGAAGCATAGGTGGCGGCGGCCACGTTACCCTTTTTTAATGAAAAACTACGTCAATCTATGCAAAAAACGAAGCAAACTTTGAAAAATTAAACCTGGCTAAGATTTAAAAAGAGTGCATCAGGCCCCACCGGCCTGCCGACCCCCGAAGTTTTCATAGAAAACGCAGGGCAAAACTCTATAGTAAAAATTTGGTTCACACAACCTAGGCAATATGAGTTACTGAATATTGTTGCTTTACAACAAAGTTGAATACTTCTCTTTAATTACTTGTATTTCTTAATTGCTAAACTGTAATTTAGAAGTAAGTCATTTTATTAAAGGAGATTCAGTATGAAGCGTTTTTTAAATTTTTTATGCATGATATCGATATTTTCGATGCATGCTTGCATAGGAGCAGCGTTAATTCCTGGCTTAGTTCAGGATGAAGAGACATCGCATCGTGATACGGTTGCTTCAATAGTTATTAAAGTTTATGGACAAGTCCAACAAGATTTTAATAAGGAAATAGTTGTATTTTCTCAAGCATTGCAAGACAGTTTCCAATCATTAACTGATGCTGATGATGATCAGGCAGTTGATTCTATTGAAAAATTTAATGCAAAAACCAATGCTCAATTACAAAAATCAATCAAAGTGATTAACCGAATATCAGATAACTCATTAAAGCAATATTATGATGAGATGAAAAAAGCAGGGATTTCTTTTACGCTTGGAGTAACAGATCCTGTAGCAAGAAAACTGCAAAGAGATCTTAATTCTATTGAGTACGATGTTATTTATGACATGAAAGTTGCGGTAGAAAAAGTACAATTTATTGATACATTAGACGAAATTAATCAAGAAATTCAAAGTGCAAAAGCTGCATTTTTAAGCAAAGCGGAACAAGATTATGCTCTTGCTCAAGCAGCCGCATCTCAAAAAAGAAAAGTAACAGCATGGAAAGAGTATAAAATTGCGGGGAAAGATTTTTTAGGAAGATTTCAAGATGCAGCTGAACAGGAGTGTAAGGCTGCAGTTGTTCAGGCTGTTAATGAAACATTAGATCAGCTAGGCCAAGCAGCAATGGATGCTTTAACTGATAATGTTGATAAATTAGCAAAACAAACCATGGAAAGTATAGCAAAGTCAATTAAGTTTGATATGGATTTTGGGACAGATTATCTTGGGGAGCAATTATCTGCAAAGTTACAAAAATATACATCACAACAGGTACAAGATCTTGTTGAAAAATTGCCAAACTATCTAAAAAAAGAAGCATTTAAAAGAGCTGGAATTAATGAAGATGAAGACACCATGGTTGGTGCATTAAAAGCGGTAATTCGTAAACAGTATCCAGTTAAACAAAAATTTGATGGTTTACAAGTTCGTCAAAGCACTGCTTTAGCTGAGCAAGAGATAGAATTTGTTAAAAATCGTATGCCAAAAGTGACTGCAGCATTAGAAAAGAATTTTGATGTAACAGCCCCTTTAAAAATTGGATTATGTACCAGTGGAGGTGGTAACCGTGCAATGCTTGTGACGCTTGGATTCCATTTAGGTGCGCAAGAGATTGGGTTACTTGATTCGATATTGTACACTGCAGGTGTATCTGGTTCAACATGGACTATTTCTGGGTGGAGCTATTTGTATGCATCAATGGCAATGTCGTTAGAAGATTTTAAACAACAGATTGTTAATGGGCCAATCAGTAAGTCGATGTTAACGCTTGCAGGAACCTCAATGCCGCCATTACCAGATCAAGATCAGTTAGCAGTCATGGGAATTAATGCAGCGCGTCATTTTGCGTATGATCAAACAATATCTGCAATTGACCTATATGGTGCATTTATTGGTAACTACACTTTATTACCAGCAGGTAAAAAAAGATTAGATGTAACATGGTCATCAGTTGCTGATACGATTATGAAGGGTGATATTCCTTTACCAATGGGCTCTGCTGTTTCATATAAACTAGGACAACAATTGAATGGTAAAACTGAATATTATTGGTATGAAGTTGGTCCATTTGAAGTAGGGAGTGATCAGGTTGGAGCGTATGTTCCGGTATGGGCATTTGGTTCTAAATTTGATAAAGGTAAGCCAGTTGATGGTTATCAAGGTAAGGCTCCTGAGTATCCAATTAGTTACTATGAAGGAGTTTTTGGATCAGCTTTTGCGGCAAGTGTAAACGAAGTGGTTGATCAAAAATTAGTTAATCCAAAGTTTATGTTGTTTGACCAAAAGATTACCGTACCAGTTGATACTTGGATAAAAAATAGTTTAACAGAAACGACTCGTGATAGTCGTATGTATCCTGCAACGTTTCATAATTACACTGCAGGAATGAGCAACAGCCCGATTGCCAATGCAGTAGATATTCGCTTGTATGATGGCGCAATGAATATTAACTTTCCATTGCCGGTGTTAATGAGACCAGCTCGAGAACTGGATGCTATTTTTGTTTGTGATTCAGGTGTTGATTTAGCTTCGTTACGAAGCGCAGAGTTGCATTTTAAAAGAAATGGACAAAAATTCCCAAATATCAGCAAAGTGACGAAAAAGATCTTAGCTGCAAGTCCGTTGACGGTATTAAATGACCCGCGTAAAGAAGGGTATGATAAAGATATCGTAACAATTTTCTATTGTCCGTTTGTTAAAAATACCGGGTACTTAGCAGATTTTGATCCTGAAGTTTGTATGAGCAAGGGTGAATGCGCAACATTTAATTTTAAATATGAAGCACAACAATCAGATCGAGTTGTAGAATTAATGCGTTATAATGTTAAGCAGATTCAACCAGAGATTAAAGAAGTCTTACAAGCTTTACAAGTTGCTAAAACTGGAATTAAATTACCAGTTGCACCATTAATAAAAGAGGCCTTGCAGCAAGCACAGGCTGCTGTAGCGTAGAAATAAAACTCTTTATAATAAAAAGAAGCGGAATGTACTTAGTTGTACGTTTCGCTTCTTTTATTATAAAGGCAGCGTATAAAAATACCCTCCACCATTTGTCGTAATATGTAGGTGTGCTAGAATAAGTATAAGATATAAGTTTTACGTAACCATATCTTCTTAAACGTAGCTCCTTTTTTAGCGGCAGATCTTTTTATAAGGTCTGCCGTTTTTGCGTTGTAATTTTTTGCGTAGCATGTACCAATGATTGAATCTTCATAAAAAAGATGATTAGGTTGGCTGGCCTTATAATTACCGTAGCTCATCAGACCGAAGGGCGCGCATTAAAAATTATTATAAATATAACGTTATTTTTTATAATAATTTAAAAAATAATTTTAATTGCCTTGAATTTTATAATTCAATCTGAAAATATTTATAGTAAAAACTATTGATATTAATGATTTGTTTTTGGTATTGTAGATTTTAAATGAAACGTTAAAAAAATGCATTTAAAAAAAGGATATTATGAAAAATTTAAATTTTAACCATTTATTGATGGTATTAATAGTTTCAACATCAAGTATATCTGCATCATCAGGAGTTGAGCAAACTAACTCTGTAGAAAACTTAAATCAAGATAAAGCACAATTCATGGCTCAAATGGATCTTGCTATGAGCAAATTTAATGCTATGAAACGTGAAGAACGTGCTAAATATAGGTCTGAAAAACCATATAGCATCGAAATGGATAATAAAAAAATGCAAGTTGGAAAAATTAACTTTAATTCAAAAAATAGTAAAAAATCAGTTCCAAATAAAAATTTACCAAAATCGTCAGCTTTAGTTGAATCATCGACAGTGTTATCAGTGGATGAAACTCCTAATGCATCTTAATATTGTTATGGATAAACTTGATAATATAAAAAATTAAGAAGTTGCGAAAGATATATGTAACAAGAGCATCAATACATTGAGTGAAGGTTTATATTTTCTTTATAAAGTAAATACATAGCCTTAAAGTTTTTAATTAGTTTTAAATTGTTAACAGCAGAAACAAATTGGCGTAAAGCTAAAAAAGTTTCTGCTGTTTTTTATTTTTGATATTCCTTAATTTAATTGTGTAATATTAAAAATAAATTTTTGATCAGTGCTGTTTATCTACTTGCGTACATAGGTTATCATCTTGGAAGATGTATTTTTGTAAAAAAATACTATATTTTTACATGATTACTCAATTCTACATTGACGTATGAAATGTCTATGCTGTGTGAACCAAATTTAAAAATTAAGATACAGGCCGGCTTACGATATCGGTTTGCTCATTTCAAGAAAAATTGACGGCGGTAACTTTACGCTTTTTCATCTAAAAAAGAGTGCATCAAGCCCACCGGCCAGCAAATTTCAGGAGTTTTCGTAGAAAGCGTAGGGTGAAACTTTAGAGTGAAAATTTGATTAACTCAACTCATAATAAAATTGGCAGAATTTTTATTTCCCTATCCCAGAATGGTGTAGGGCTCAAGAAATAGTTTATGAACTATAAAAAATGATGAATAAGTAGTACGCATACTTAATTTATACAAAACACCTTCCACCATTTGTAGTAATATGTAGGCATGATAGAATAAGTATAAGATATAAGTTTTACGTAACCGTATCTTCTTAAACATAGCTCCTTTTTTAGCGGCAGATCTTTTTATAGGGTCTGCCGTTTTTGCTTTATAATTCTGTGTTGAGCATGTACAAACGATAAAGTTATTCATAAAAAACCGAATAATGCCTACAGACTTTTTTGTTCTTCTCGTCCGTCAGCGCGCAGGGTCTATTTTGTAAAAAGTAGAAAGCATAGTTTTTGCATTGGCAATCTATTTGTTTTGCATTATAAAAAGAGCGAATTAGGCTGGCTTAGCCTATCAGGGCCCAGCAGGCGTTTCTGTAAAATAGAAAGTATCGTTTTTGTATAGGTTCTGTTTTGAATTTTTTAAAAAAGCGGATCAGGCCCGCCGGCTTCTCAATTCCCGTAGCTCATCAGAGCGAAGTGCACGCATTAAAAAATTATTATAAAAATAGCCATTATTTTGCACTGTAAACTTCTATAAAAACTTTTAATGTAATTTTGTTAAAATCCTATAAGAAATTAATATTAAAATGACGCTATTTTTTTATAAAATTTAAGGATAATTTTCAAAAAACAAGGTGAGAATATCCTTTACCTAAAGCATTTTAATGCATATTGAAAATATTTAACTGTAAACTGTTGATAGCAGTGAGATTATTCTGTTATGATAAATTCAAGTTAGAAGTTAAAAAGTAAAAAGATACAGTTAAAAAACAAAAAAGGAGAATGTTATGAAAAATACAAATTTCAACCGTCTATTGATGGTATTAATGATGTCAGCGTCAGTTGCATCAGCACGTGTTGCACAAGTTCAAGAAGTTACAGTTACTGAAACTTCATCGCCAGTAGTATCTAAAAAATTATATCCTCTTGGACTTGAAAGTCATTATCAAATCGAAGAAATTGACAATGGTCCAGAATACGTAATTACTGAAGTAGATAAAGCTCATTATCGTGAAGAAGCTGCTCCTGTTGATTTTACAATTGAAGCTCCTTCAGCTGTAAGAGTTGGTGAAAATCCTAATGCACCTTTAATGGGTCAAATTGATGTTGCTATGGATAAACTAAAAAATATGAAACGTATTGAAGATGCTAAAGATTTATCACTAGTGGTATTTGAGCTAGAAATGGCTAATCACGAAATCCAATCTTTACCTATTCTTGAAGGTAATCCTAAAGAATATGACAGAGCTGTAATTCGCGCTGAAAAAAGATTGCGTGCAGCTGAACATGCGTACCGTAAAGCTACTCATGGTTCACGTTCAAAAAACTAATAATCGCTTGTAGATTATAATAATTAAAGGCGGCTCAAGAATTAATTTTCTTGAGCCGCCTTTTTTTGTGAATTTTTTATAAGAGGTAACTATTTTTGGCTTTTGCCTAATATTAATTTGTCAATTTCTTGATGTTGGCAAATGTCGTAGACCTGAAATAAAAGATCAGGTGATACAGGATAATAACGTTGAAACCGCGGTTGTTTTCCAAAACTTTTTAAGCTTCGAGTTGCCCCATAAAAACATTCTGTTTTGTCATACGGTTTATTATCGTGATGTGATAAACCTAAAGCAATAGCTGATTCTATAAGTTGTTCTGTTTGTGCGTCAGTAATTTTATGAAAAGGTTTTTTTGCTTTATTGTGTTGTCGTATTTGATGCATTGTTTTTGCGTATTGAGCATAATCATTTGCAGCGTGACTGTCGTGAGCTTGTTGTGCTAATTGAGCAAGAGGAATATGATTATCGCAGCTTTGTATTGCCGTAGAAAGTAATAGGGTAAACCCTGCCAAAATTATATTTTTTGATGGTAATTTCATAAGAGTGGAATCCTTGTAGAAGGTTGAACTGATGATTGTTTTACTTATAATTTATTATAAAAACAGAGAACTGTAAAATGGTGATGGGAGTAATCACTGCATGTGGTAAGAATGTATAGTATGCAACAGGTCTCTTGTATTGCATGAGTTTACATGTATGGTCAGAGAAAATAAAAACTATATTTTTAAAAAATTGGATGAGGCTGCGTGAACCACATGTACATGTGGTTAAAAAACTAGTTTCCGGAGATTTTGTGATAACAAAATCGTAGGCAGTTTTTACTTTTGATAAATTTTCAAAAGTTATGGCACGCCGGTGTCCCATTTCTCGTAGTTTGAGCATACAACGCAGGGCTCTAAAAAAATATATGCTTAATTATTTGTATGTACACCTTGTTTTTTAACCATGGAAGTGCAATTTTAACTATATATTTCGACCATGAATCGGCATTTTATGTATAGCTTTTTAACCATGAACTTAATTAAAACGTTTATGATAAAAGCATTTTATAAAAATAATTATTTATTGATGTTATTAATATGGAAAACAGGCAAAAATATGATAATTTTTTATTAAGACGACATGGCATTTTATTACAAAAAAATCGTAGAAATGCTTTAAGTTATTTCGCAGAATACAAGCAGTGCAATTTTGTTGTATTTTTATAAAAAGCAAATCAGGGCAGCTGCCCTCAAGTTTCCCCGAAATTGCATAGTAATTAAATAGAAATAGTTGAAACTTTTTTTGAGTTTATGAATTACATTGTATTATTCTTCTGTTAAAGCGTATCAGGCTCGCGTCCTGAAATTTCCCGTAAATTGCACAGCAATTGTAGGGTGTATTTTTTGTCATCTCTTATATACTTATATACGTACCCCTATTTTTCTTTAGTAACCAAAGGTTTTTATGCAACAATCTATGATTCAAGGCAAAAAATATTTGTGGAAACTCCCACAGACCGATCATGATATTGTCATGAAAATCGCTGCTGACTATAATTTATCATTCCCGCTAGCACAAACATTAGTTGCACGTGGTTTTATCGAAAAAGAGCAGCTGCAAGACTTTATCTTAGTTTCTAAAGAAAAAAGTGTTCATGACCCAGCGCTTATGAAAGATGCAAAAAAAGCTGTTGATCGATTAATTACAGCAATTGAACTACAAGAAAAAATTCTTATTTTTGGCGACTATGACGTTGATGGTATTACTTCATCATCGCTGGTCATGATTGCTATGCAGCCACTTGGTGCTCAGATTAACTTTTTCTTACCAAATCGTGCTCGTGATGGGTATGGGTTATCGGTAAAAATTGTTGAACGTGCTGCAGAAAATGGGTACAAAATTATTATGACGGTGGATAACGGAACAACAGCCTTTGCTGCAACTGCGCGAGCAAAAGAACTTGGTATCGACGTTATTATCACCGATCATCACCGTCCGCATGGACATATTCCAGAAGTATTTGCGTTAGTTAACCCGCATCAAGAAGATTGCAACTATCCGTATAAATATTTTGCAGGCGTTGGTGTTGCATTCAAACTGATGTCGCTGTTGTACCAAGAAAAAAAATTAGAACTACCAACCAAAGTGATTGAACTGTTACTGCTTGGTACCGTTGCTGACGTTGTGCCATTGACCGGCGAAAATCGGTATTGGGTTCGGTATGGACTTGCCCACATCAACAAGCACGAAAGTTATGCAATTAAAGTCTTAAAAGACAACAATAAATTTGTAAAACCGATGATCGGTTCGCTTGATATTGGGTTTACGATTACCCCACAAATTAACGCGCTTGGCCGTCTTGATGATCCAAGACAAGGAGTTAAGTTTTTAATTGGTGGCGATGAGCCAGAAACTGACCGTATTGGTAAAGTTTTATGGCAATTAAACCAAGCTCGCAAAGACATTGAGTTAGATATTTTTCAGGAAGTAAAAGCAAAGATCGAATCGAATGCAATTGATTTGAGCAAAGAAAATATCATCATTGCTGCAAGTGCTAACTGGCAGACTGGGGTTATTGGATTAGTTGCATCACGATTAGTTAGCGCGTACGGTAAGCCAACCTTGCTGTTTCACTTAACCAAAGATGGTGTTGCAAAAGGTTCATGCCGGTCGATTCCTGAATTTTCTATTTTTGATGGGCTGGTTGAAAGTGGGCATCTGTTAGAGTCGTTTGGTGGGCATGCTCAAGCAGCAGGGCTTGCAATTAAAGTTGAGCATTTACCACAATTAAAAGAAAATTTAGAAAAAAAGATAGCCGCAGAATTAACAGAATTAGACTTAGTACAAAAATTACGCATCGATGCTTACGCAAAACTGCCAGATTTTTCTAATAAATTTATTGCAGACATGGCACATCTTGAACCATTTGGTCACCAAAATTCACAGCCATATTTTTATATTAAAGATGTTGTGCTCGTACAACGCCCAACACTCATGAAAGATTTACATATTAAATGTGTGGTCTTTGCTGATGGCGTCATTAAATCGCTCATATTTTTTAACCGACCAGAGCTGTTTGAAGCGTTGGTTATGCAAGGTGATGAGACGTTTGATATCGTTGCGCAAGTCATGCAAAATTATTGGAATGGCAAATGCACGGTAGAGTTACAGGGTGTTGATATTGCGCGGTTACGACAAATTGAGGAAAATTTATAATGATTATTACGCTTGATGGCCCATGTGGCAGTGGTAAGTCAACCCTTGCCCAATTATTAGCAAAACGACTTGGTTTTTTTTATATCAATAGCGGTTACTTATACCGATCCGTCGCATACGTTTTAGTCAAAGATTTTGGGTATGACTATCAACAGTTACAAGCACCAGATGTTGATCATATTCATACCATCTTGCACGCAGACCACTTTGTATATCAATACGCTGACGGTATTGCACGAGTTTATTTTAAAAATATCGAAATTACTCATCACTTAAAAGCAAGTACTGTATCGGATCATGCTTCATTAATTTCATCGCATCTGCATGTTCGGCACATTATTGTTGCAACACAAAGAAGACTTGGATCGATGCATCATCTGATTACCGATGGACGTGATGGTGGTACAGAAATTTACCCTCAAGCAGATTTTAAGTTTTATGTGATTGCGGATGATGCAATTCGTGCACAGCGCTTACAAAACGATGCAGCACGAATCGGAACAGTTTTAACTTTTGAGCAAGCTTTGCAGATGACGCAGATGCGTGACCAACGAGATATGAATCGTTTAATTTCCCCATTAAAAAAAGCTCATGATGCAATTGTGATCGATACGTCATTACAATCTGTTCATAAGACCTTAGATGCAATGATACAGATCATTCAAAAATCTTCTCGTTCTGTTGAGTATCAAAATTTTTTAAGAAATTAGATACATTTTAGGTTAAGTGAATCAAATTTTCACTCTCAAGTTTAGTCCTACAAAACTCCGAGAATTTGATGGCCGGTGGACCAGATACACTTTTTTTAAAAACTAAAAAAGCGTACAGTGGCCGCGGCCACTCATATGTTATGACCAGGTAACTTTGTATTAATTTTTCTATAAAAACATGATGAGCCTTTTATCGTAAAAGATAAAGGGCTTATCTGCATAGTACTCCATTGCTTTGCGTATCACTATTTTAAAAAATAAAAAATATTGGGTGAGAAAAGCTTTATTTTTAAAAAAAAGAATATAGGATTCAATGCACATTCAGGAGATGTTTTTAATAAACCAATTATAAGGAGTTAGTATGATTCATACTATGATAAAAAATCGCTCGAGAATTCGAACGATTTTTTTTGCTATCGGATTGCTTTTTTCAAGCGCAATCATGCCGTCATCAACTGTCGGTAAGCTTGATACAGTAGATAATGGAGGCACTGGGTACGGTACAGCAACACAGGCTGATGCTCTTGGTTATATTGTTACCGATGTTGGCAGTTCAACAACAGATCTTTGTTGGGGTTCAGCAGTGCAGCCCGATGGTAAGACGGTGACCGTTGGCCAAAGTGGAACTTCTATGGCTATGACTCGTTATAATATTAATGGTACGTTAGATACAACATTTGGTACAGGTGGAAAAGTTACGGTTGACTCATTTACAGGAACAACAAATCCAATCGCGAATGCTGTCACTGTATTACCAAATGGTAAAATTGTTGTAGTTGGGACATGTACTATTACAGCTACAACTAAATCAGGGTATTTCGTTGCTCAATTTACGCCAGCGGGTGTTCTTGATACGACATTTGCTAGTGGAAATGGTTTTGTAGCAAGAAACGTTATTATTAATGGTACAACAAACTCATCAACTGATATTGCCAATACAGTTACGGTTGATACTGTAGGAAATATCTATGTCATTGGTACAAGTAATCAAACTGCTTCGACTCAATCTGGCGGTATAAATATTTTTGCTGCAAGTTACACATCGGCAGGGATATTACGAACAACTACTTATAATAGTGGAGCTGCTGTTGGCCCAGGAAGCGGATCTTTTATAGGTGTAACAACTGCAGGTATTGGATTAATATCTACGGTTGGAGCATCTCCAGGAAGTATTCTTGCAGGGTATGGTGCACGAATTGATAGTTCGGGAAGACTTGTTGTTGTTGGTTCTGCTGCAACAAATACGCAAATGCTTATTGCTCGATTTACAACAGCAGGTATTTTAGATACTACCTTTGCTAGTGTTGGTGTTACCACATCAGCTTTAGCTAGTGGAACGACCATTGCGTATGGCATCGCTTTTCAATCAAGTGGTCAAATTATTGTAGCTGGTCTTACAGGATCAACTCAAGCAGCTTTTGTTGCAGCATTTAGTTCTGTTGGAGTATTAAATACAAGTTTCTTTGGAACTTCATCATCAGGTTATATTACGTCACTACTTGGTGGAACAGCTGCACTAGCGCGTGGTCTTGTTGTGCAGCCAGATGATAAAATTGTTATTGGTGGTTATGCTACAATTTCAGCTGTTAATAATCTTGCAATCGCTCGCTTTACGTCAAATGGTTCAGCTTTAGATACTACTTTTAATACTCTAGGTTATACAACAACAAACATAGGATCAGTTCAAAACCTTGGCAATGCGTTATCAGTACAACAAAACGGTTCATTTATTCTTGCTGGTACAAATAGTGGGGTTGATTTTGTAGCGGCTCGTTATTTAAATATCATCTCTCAAGGTTCGATGGACTATACTTATAATCCAGCAGTTGCAACTAGCCCAGGGGCTCCAGGATATACAATCTATCCAACGGTTGCAACAGCGACAAACAAGCCGCAAGTTATGGCGTTGCAAGCATTATCAGACAGCAGCTTGTATGTCGTTTCACAAACAACTGCAGTATCGATAGGCTCTCAAATAGCTAAACGAACTTCAACTGGCCAACCAAGTATTTCTTCTATAAATTTAAGTCAAGTTGGTGTAGTTGATGTGGTCGTCGATTCACAACAACGTGCTTTAGTTGTTGGGACGAACGCAACGCCTCGTGGTTGGTTGTACAGAACAACATCTTCAAGCTCATTAGCACCATCATTTACAACGGTCGTTGAAACAAATTCAATTTCATTTGCAAAAGTTGCAGAACAAAATCTTGGTCGTATTATTGTGATCGGGCAAGCGCCTCAACAAGGTGGGCAAAATATTGGCCTGTTGATTGCGTACACAGAATCTGGTGCGTTAGCAACAGGCTCAACAGCAGTACCATTTGGTACAGGATCAGCTGGAGCCCAGACTGGTTTTATTACCATGACAGGTGCTGAGTTTACAGATATGCTGATCGACAGTACTAATAATATTTATGTAGCATATAAAACTTCTAGTGATGGTTTTTTCCGTATCGCTAAGTACTTAGCAAATGGTTCAGCTCTGGATTCAACATTTGGTACGGGAGGAATTGTTAATACTGGTTTGTTAGCTGCCAATTTTTTCCAACCTCTATTATCATTTGATACTGCTGGAAATATTGTAGTTGCTGCTTCATCAGGAGGTGCTGCTGGAATATCTTTTCAAAAATATGATTCATCTGGAACTATCATTGGTTCAACAACGACAATTACTCCAGCAACCAGCTTGTTGTCATCTCCTCAACTAACAAAATTACAATGCGATACGAACAACCGTTTAATTTTTACGGGGTATGATACCAATAATTTCTTTGTTGGTCGTTGCGGAGCAGGAACATTTACGCTTGATACAACTTTTGCACCGTATTCATCATCTCCTGGTATTTTAAAAACCATGTACTCAACAAATGCGAATGGGAATTCTCCAGCACACATTTCTAATGGTGTGTGTATTGCTCCAACCACTGGTAATATTCTTTTTGGTGGATACGAAAACACCACGACAACAACGACAACTTCATTAGTTGGTCAAGTTGTTGGTAATACAGGTGGAACAGTTTATACACAAGTTAATCGTTTCCCGGTAGCTGTTGGAGCTGTTGCAGGCACGGTCAACTTAGGCATAGGATCACCTGCAAACCTTGCAAACGGTCATCCGCAATCGATCTATACCTTTGGAACGACAGGGACGTATGCAAATAATACGTTAGTTGCAAATGCAACTGGTTCAAGCACAACATTATCAATGTTAAATTCTTCATATGCACTGAACACTGCTTTTAGTACTGATGGTTCAATTACGCTAGCAGGCCTTGTTAGTACCAATAACATTATGGTTAATCCAAGCGGTACGATCTATGTAACTGGTGCAACTGCGACTGATCCTGCGGTATATTCAGTAGCTTCTGACGGTGCGTCAGCAACCTTGCTTAATCTTCCAGAAGCAACTGCGCAAGGTGGTTTAACAACTATCTACGGTATTGCTCAACAAGCATCAGGTAGATTGTTAATTGCTGGGTACAATAGCTTTGTAGGCTCTGGTGTTATTATGGCATTTAACCCGGTAGCAAATGCAGTTGATACATCATTTAATGCAAGTGGAGTAATTCCTGGTTATTGGTTTGTTGGTGTAGCTCATCCAGTTACATCGATCTCAGTTGCGACAAGCGCAACACTTGCTGATAAAATCTACTTTGCATACCAAAGTGGTTCAACATCAGTTCAAGTTGATATGGTATTAGAAAATGGAACACAACTTGCTCCATCGTCGATATTCACTCCGATTTCAGCAGTCTTAACTGCGACGTCAGATACAGCAATTGCGATGAAGTTGGATGTAAACGGAGCAGTGGTTCTTGCCGTGCAAACGTCGGCAGGTGTTGTTGCAGGTCGTTATGCTGCAAATGGTGCTGTCGGTGTTGCTCCAGCTACTATAATCCCGGTAGGATCTGGCATAGCGTTCAAAGAACTTTTAACATTAAGTGATAGTACGACGTTAATTTTAGCGCAAAGCGGCGCATCGTCTCCTTATTCATTGAGTCTAGCACAGTTGAATCCATCATTTACATTTAACTCAAGCTTTGGAACTGCAGGAATTTTAACAGCAGCAGTTTCTCCGCAAGTTGAATTCTTTGCGGTTGATGTGGTCAGTGGCAGCGATGGTATTATTGTATCGGGTGACACCAACGCAACTGCAGGTTCTGCTACTCCATACTTCACGCAAATTAGTAATACTGATGCGCCAACTGCACTTACCAAAGTATCACAAAGTGCAACGACGTTAGGCACTCCAGGGACTGTTGATACAACGTTTAACAGTGCAGCTACACAGGCTGGATTCATGAACTTGAATACGGTGGTAACTTCTACATTTACAACAGTTATTCCTGGTACAGCAACGGTAAAATCATTGTTACAAAATGATGATGGTTCATACTATGTTGCTGCTGATGATGGAACAGATACCTACCTTACTGCAATGAGTGCTGATGATGTTCAAAATACATCATTTGGGACAACAGGTTTACTGACTCTTGCAGGACAAGCAAATGTTTCAGCAATGTTACTTGCAGAAGATGGCGGATTTTATGTTGTCGGTGGTGAAGGTTCTACAGGATCAGCTGCGGGTTGGATTGAATACCTTGATGGATCAACAGGTGCTGCGATCTCTGGATTTGCTCCAACAGCAACTATGGACAGTCATTTTGCTATTACTCAACAGGCGCAAGGCCGAATCATCGTTGCAGGTATGAACGATGGTGTGGGTACGTTGATTGCGTATAACCAATTAACAGGTGCTGTTGATACCACCTTTGGTAATGCTGGTTACTATGTATTGACTGGCTATTCAGCAATTAACTCAGTGGTGGTCGATTTAGTTGGGAATGTGTATGTGATTGCAAACGATGCTGCAAATAACGCAACAGTTATTTGTTTAGATGAAAACGCAACCACACAACAGTGGAGTCAAGTCGTCCTTGCAACAACAAGTACACTTGCAGCAAATAACCACCTGACGTTTAATCAAGTGGTCAACCTTGTGGCAACAGCTGTTAATACAACAACTGGTGCTATTATGCTGAAAACGTACAGTTTAGGTACTTCTGGTGGAACGCTTGCAACTAATGTGATTCTTGGTTCTGGCGGTACTGCAACGGGATTAACAACTGCATCTGTAACGTCAGTTTCAGTTGATTTAAACGCATCGCCAGGCAAAGTTCTGTTGACTGGGTACGATGCAGGTGTAACGCCAAACGTTCCGTTTATTATTCGTACAACATCAGCAGAAACTGGTCTGGATACAACATTTACGTCAGGTTCTGGAACTGCAGGTGTGGTAACGACGCTTTCAACTGCTGGTGATACACGAGCTGCTGCGTGGAATGACTTGATGATTAACAACAACGGTAAAATTACGGTTGCTGGTTTTAATACATTGACTGGTCCGACGGTAGCTCCGTACATGATGCGTGTCTATGGTGATGCATTTATTGGGCAATATGACCCAGAAATTCAAGCACCGATGCCAGATGATCTTAATCCTCAATTTGGCGTTAACGGTCTTGCCTACACGTCAGTGATTGCAAATTTAGTCAATGGCGGTTCGACGATTGTTGATCATCAAAACCGTATTGTTCTTGCTGGTACAGCAGATACTGGAGCTAATGGTGCATTTGTAGTAGCACGATTCTTAGCTGATGGAACGCTTGATACCTCATTTAGTACCGATGGAATTGCAAGTTCAGGTGATATTTCTGCTTTAAATGAAGCAAATGGAGCTTACGTAGCTGTTGATAGCAGTAATAACGTCTATGTAGGTGGAATAGATGGTGGAAATAGCTTAGTTGTAGCTAAGTTCTTAGGAACAACTGGAGCGTTAGATACATCATTTGGTGGTGATGGTATTGTGATATCACCAGCTATTGCTAATTTAAATCATGGTGGTTATGTCGCGATCGATTATCTTGGTAATGTTTTGGTTGGTGGAAGTACATCAGGTCTTAGATTATCTGTAGCCCGATTCACATCAGCAGGTGATTTAGATACATCATTTGGGACTGCAGGTATTGCACAAACTGCTTCAATTAGCAACCTTCGTGATGGTGGTTTTGTTGCAACTGATGCTATCGTAGCTAACGCCGATAACAGTGTCTATGTTGGTGGGTCAACAACAGATAGCAAGTTAGTTGTTGCTAAATTTACCAGTGCAGGTGTTGCAGCAGCATACGGTACGTCTGGTATTGCAACAACATCGGCTATCACTAACTTAGCTGATGGTGGTTCAATTGCGTTGGATATCAATAAAAGAATTGTTATTGGTGGGTACACTTCGAACAACACCTTTGTTGCAGCTCGATTCACAACTGCTGGTACAGCTCTTGATACAGCATTTGGTACATCTGGTATCGCGACAAGTAACGTACTTGCAAGCGGAACGTTGAATGCAAGTCCAAATCTTGTGATTGATAACAGTAACAATACCGTCCTTGGTGGTCTGACAACTCTGTCTGACGGCGTATCAAGAAACATGGTAGCAGCTCGTTTTACAACGACTGGTGCAATCGACACAACATTTACGACGACTGGTATTGCATCGACCAGCACCATTGCTGGGTTAACATCAGGTGGTTTTGTTGCAGTCAATAGCACAACAACTCCGTTCCTTGGTGGTTATGTGATCAACTCAGGTAGTGCACGACTTGTGGTAGGGCAAATCTACTCAGGTTCAGAAATCATTATTCCAGATCCTGCAAACTTACAAGGAGCGGCATTTAGTGTGTACTGGTATGGTAGCAATCCTGCAATTTTTAAAGATTTCTTTAGTGTTGATTTTTATGCAAATGTCATTGTCAATGCAACAGCTCGTGCAGCTACGATTGAGGCGGTTAATGCTTCGTTAGATGCGTATGCAGTTGCGTATGCAGATCAGCCTGAATTTAATCTTGCAGCTTCAACGACGCCTGGTTGGGATGTTCAGTTGGCTGCAGTACAAGCGACGCTGGTTGCAACGTATAGTACAGCACAACAAGTAAATCAAATTAATGCGTTCTTCACGAACTTTAATGCGCGTAGAACAGCAGTACGTAACACATTGTTAGTATATGCAAGTTAAGTAAAATCGACGGTGGGCATTTTGTGCAAGGTGCCCACCTTGTTTGAATATATTGATAGATGCCCTACATTTCCTGCGGAAATTTCGGGAATCGTGAGGCCGGCGGGCCTAAACCGCTTTTTGAAAAAGATTGTATACATAGTTTTTAGATAAGGGTTATGCAGTCGCTGTCACTCTGTTTTCTGAAGTGAAGGGTAGCTGAACCGTAGGTTGTATAAAAAGTTTAAAAAAGATACGTGAAAATAGATGAATGTATGTAGATTTTAGATAAGCGTTATGCGGCCGCCGCCGCCCTGTTTCCGGAGGGTAAGCGTAGCTGAACCGTAGGTTGTATAAAAAATTAAAAAAATAAAAAGGTTATCTATGAAAAAAATATGTATCGTGGGATTGCTGATGTTTGCATCACCATTACATTGCTATGCAACGATTATGAATCACCGTGAAGTAACATCCAATCCATTGTTATTTAAACAAGATGATTACAGTTGTTTTGATGATAAAACATTAAGTTTTGAGATAGTTCCATGGGGTTCTGGTACGTTTGATCCAGCTCATACGATGGCAAATTTGGGTATTAATGGAACTGACACGATGGTGTTAAACCAGCAAGGTGGCGGGGATATTAATCCAGAGTTAATCTTGCTTGGTTCTGCAAACGTTGATCGTGATTATCTTTCGACTGTTACCTTGCAACCAAAAATGTACATGTTTGGTGGTTTGTTCCATCTGTACAAACAGTTTAAAATATTTTTCTTGGATCTTAAAACATCATTGATTAATTGTAGAACGCAAATCGTTATCGATGAAGTTGGCGGCGGTAATGGTGGCATGACGCAACCAGATGGAACAATAATTACCAATGCATTGCAAGCGTTTAGCCAAGCGGATTGGAGCTATGGTAAATTTGGCACGGTCCAAAATAAAGTAGGTTTAGATAACGTTCAGTTTATGTTTGGTGCATCAAAAGAGATGGAATCATTTTCATCTGCTTGCTGGCACAATTATGGTGCAGCTTTTATGCTATTAGAGCTTCCGACAGCAAAAGGTTCTCAAGCTGAATGGTTATTTGAACCAATGGTTGGAACAAAGCATTGCGGATTAGGTTTTGGTGCAGATTTTATGAGTGTGACTGATAGCCAATGGTCATTTGTTGGTGGTGGTAACTACCGTTATTTATTTGCAGCAAACGAAGTTCGTTCATTTGATCTAGCTCCAAATGGCGCATGGTCACGTTACCTTGGATTGCAAGAAATTGCTCAAATTGGCAGTGGTCCAGTTAATCCATTACCAGGCATTAATTTGTTTACGCAAGATACGCATGTTGATGGCACAAGCCAAATCACGATGTATGCTCGTCTGCAAAAACGTTGGGAACACTGTTTGTTTGAGGTAAGCTACAACTTCTTCCATACGCAAGCAGAAACGGTAAGTCTTGTTAATGAGACAATTTCAGACCAATTTGGTGTGTATTATGTTACTGACTTTGGTGGTGTAACAACTGCAAGTAACGCAACAATTGCACAAGCAAATCCAGCGTTTGACTTGGCCCCGGTAACATTGCTAGCAACTGATTTAAACGTAGCGACTGGTGCTGCTGGAGCATGGACAAGCAACATGGTTGCAGGGCGCTTCCAGTATCAATTTGACAAAATAAGCTGTGGGCTTGGTGGGTCAGTTGAAATGGCTCATTCTGTACAGGCGCTGTCAAGCTGGTCTGTATGGTTGAACCTAGAAGTATTAGTATAGAATTATTAACGTGAGTATATCTTTCTCACATTATATACAAAGTGGCTTTCGCAAGAAGGCCACTTTTTTTATATAAAAACTATATTTTAAAAAACAATGTATGTTTTACTCAAAGAATAAAGGGCTGTTTTTAAAAAACTATAATCTATTTGCTCTTACAAGGAAGAACGTATGAACTGGTATATAAAATTTTTACGTGTACATGTTTGGTTAGCAATGTTGAGTCTTACGTTGGCAAGTTGTGTGCAAGCGCATGAGAATCTGCTTGGAACATTTGATTGCACCTATGGTGTAGATGGTGTTAGCACAGTGTATGCAGGGGAAGCATCGGTAGGCCAGCAAATTCGAGCTATTGCACCATTGAGTACGGGAACCAAAATTATGGCAGTTGTTCAAGATGTTGATGGTTTAAGCTCATGGACAGTTCGATTATTAAGCGATGGGACTCCTGATCCAACCTACACCATCGGTGGGCAAGGTCATGGGATTGCAATTGCTCAGATATCTGGAACCGAAGTTGTTCATGGCATGGTATTTGATGGTGCTGAGAACTCGATTGTTTTTGGAAGTAATTGTAATGCTGGTGGGTATATAAAAAGTGTTATGCCAACAGGAGCTATGAATAGGTCTTTTGGGTGCAATCGAATTGCAGGAACTGTTTATTTATCACAAATTGATGTTGTTAATGCCGTTGCGCAATTGAGCAATGGTAACTATATTTTTGTTGGCTGCAAAGGTGATATTGGGATGATTGGAATGCTTAATTGCAAGGGGGTATTGGTTACAAATTTTGGTACTGCCAGTGGGTTTATTCCGGTCGGAACAAATGTAACATCGGTGTGCGTTGATGCAGATGATAGTATCTATGTAGCTATCAGCACGGTCACCGATGAACAAGCGCATGCATCGGTTGCAAAATATAATTTAGAAGGTGTATTAGTACAAGATTTTGGTGTCGATGGAGTTGCTTGCCAGGTACTGACAAACATACAGCATGGTGCACATATTGCTATGGTCATTGATGCAGCAAAAAATATTGTTATTGCTACATCTGGAAATGAAGAACAAGGTTCTGTTTGTCTCGTTCGATTAAACCAAGATGGTTTGGTTGATACAAATTTTCATGATGGTGTTTCATTGCAGATTGAATGTGCAGGAGTAAAAACTGCTGTAGTAACAAACTTAGTAGCATTGCAAAATATAATGGATAGCTCCTGTTCTCACTATCTAGTTGCAGGGCATCAGCTTCATCCAGATTATCAATTCGTTGCGGCAGTTACCCCAGAAGGAAACCTTGATCAAGAGTTTTATGCAGCTGGTTTAACTCCTGGCATACATGCTTTTTACGTTGCATCAGGTCAACAGGTTGTAAGAAATTTGTGGGGCATAAGCGTTCAAGATAATGGACAAATTCTTGTTGCGGCAAGTGAAGAATCAACGCATGCTCTTGACACGCCATTGACGATTCGTATCAATGGGTATCACAAAACGAGAGCTGTTCCTCAATATATTGGTAAAGTTATTCCTCTTCCAGATAGAGTAAACCACGATTTTGGCATCAATGGTATTGGATATGCAGATACCAGCAGCTTGTTTATAGATGGTGGCGATACGGTTATTGATGGTCAAGGGCGTATACTGGTAAGTGGAATAACGACAAGCCAAACTATGCTTGTCGCAAGGTTTTTACCAGATGGAACTCCAGATTATACTTTTGGTGGTGTTGGTTATTCCCAAACTCCTATCATACCAGGGTTAACTGGCAACTGTTACGTTGCTGTTGATAGCTTGCATAATGTGTATGTTGCAAGCTGCGTTGCACAAAGGTTTGTAGTTGCTCGATTTGTAGCTGCAGATGGGTTACTTGATTCCGTTGGATTTAATGGTGCTGGCGATGGAACAGGTGTTGCTGGTCTTGCACAAACAGATTGTATTGAAACATTAATAACTGGAGGTTATCTTGCAGTTGATGCAGCTGATCGTATTGTAATAGGTGGACATACCTGTGATGGTAGAGTAATAGTTGCTCGATTTACGACCCTTGGAACAGTTGATATTTTTGGAACAGCAGGGATTGCCCAAACTACCGTTATCCCAACACTGCGTTCAGGCGGTAATCTGGTAACTGATGCTGACAATAATGTGTATGTTGGAGCAAGTACGTTTACCGGAAATTTAGTCGTAGGTAAGTTTGATGCTGCAGGCAATTTTGATACAACTTCTTTTGCAAATAGTGGAGTTGCAAAAACATTACCAATTATGAATTTAGCAGATGGGGGCAGCTTAGCTTTTGATAGCTTGCAGCGTATTGTCATTGGTGGTTATACAACCGATAAAACATTTGTTGTGGGGCGTTTTACCATCACTGGGATAGTTGATGATACATTTGGTCATGGTGGGATTGCTGTCAGTCATGGTTTAACAGGCCTGTATGCATGTAAAAATATTGCGATTGATGGGAGTGATGCTATTTTGATTGCAGGAACATTACCGTCGGTCAATGAACTGACGAACCAGATGGTTATAGCTCGGTTTACATCGACAGGCGGTATTGATACTACTTTTACCTCAACTGGCATTGCGATAATTGATACAATTTCTTTATCGTCAGCAGCCACTGCTTGCGTAGCTGTTAATAAGATTAATTATCCATTGATCAGCGGATGTGATGGAAATCAGTTGATGGTTACACAAATCTATTCTGGTGATCAAATTATGATAAAATCGCCTGATGCTTTGCAAGGTGCTGCATTGAGTATGTATTGGTATGGAAATAATCCTACAATTTTTAAGAATTTTTTTAATATCCCATTTCATGCTTGCGCTATTACTGATGTAGCAGCTCGATCTGCTACGATAACAGCAGTACACAATTGTTTAGATGAATATGCTGCTGTATATGCAAATCAACTACATCTTAATTTAGTGGCATCAACAACCCCAGGATGGGATCGTCAGTTTGCTCTTGTACAGCAAAAGCTGACACAAGATTATCCTGATAGTGCAGATAATATTCATACATTTTTTACTAATTTTAATGCCTGTCGTATAGCAATACGAAAAACATTGTTAGGCTGTGTAAACCAAATGTAAATATTAAGATAGAGGCCTGCGATCTCACTGAGCTCATCTTGGCAAACATGGTTGACAGCTGCTACTGTACGCTTTTTTCAGGTAAAAAAAAGAGTGTATTAGGCCTACCGGCAAGCAAATTGCCGGAGTTTTGATAGAAAACGGAGGGCAAAACTCTTTCGTAAAAATTTGGTTTTCGCAACCTCAATAAAAAAGCTCGTAATATACAAAAAATTTCCAAGTGCTTACAGATCGTAATAAACAGTTGTTTTCCAGGCTAATTATTGACTATCAGAAACTATATTTTGTAGTATAAGTACTAAATATGTATTGTTTGTTAATTTTTTGGTTAAAATTGGAGATATATCATGATGAAAAATAAGATGTATGTGCAACAAGGATTTAGTTTACTTGCTGTTCTTGTGGCGTGCATGGCATTATTTTTTGTAGTGCGACTATGGAAAACAGAAGTTGTTATGAGTGATGAAGTTCAGTTAATTCAATTACCATCACGAGCTGCATGCAAAAATTTACTTGTTCAAGCCTCATTAGATCAAATCGCTGAAAAAACAACACTGCTAAAAAGTTTATATGGAACAAAGTTACCTCATGAAAAAGCAGAACCGTTATCTTTAGATGATTTTATTGAAAAAGTTAATAGAGCATATGAAGAATATGCTGCAAATGAAGGCTATGATGCAATTCGAGTTCGCTTAGTTAGTAAAAGTAAGCCTTTGTTATATGAAGTATTATTAGAAAATTATCCAGATGCACTTGATGAACTGCGTGTTCGTAAAATTATTTCGTAAAAATTGAAAGCCATTGTGATGAAAATAATTCAGGTAACTAAAATTTTATTATTTCTTTGTATTTCTATACAACTACCAGCTATGGATGAAAAAATCAAAATAGCTGAAGATAATGAGAAAACTATAGAATTAACGCTACACAGATTACCTGATATGATTCAAGGTTTTGAGCTTATTCGTCTTGTTGATAATCGTTACCCAACTTTTGAAGAGTTTTTGCAAGAAAATTTAGAAGTTGGTGAGGACGGCGTAGACCCTGATTATGGTCAAGTTGTTCAAGAAGCTTTTGTTTCTATTATTCATGCAATGCATTTACATTATATACCAAGATTTATAACTTCAAACATAGATATAATGCAAGAAAATGACCCTTTTATTCGTTTTATTACTTATGTGCAACAGCATAGAGATGGTTTTATGGTATATGCTATTCCAAAATGGATGCGTGAAATTAATTTATTAGGCGAAACATTATTGCATAAAGTTGTTATGAATTGTAATTCATCAACTTATAGAACATTGCTTTCTTTTGGGGCAGATATTAATGCTCAAAATAATCGTGGAAGAACACCTTTGCATGTTGCTGTTATGAATAGTTATCATGATGAAGTTGTTAATTTAATGACCTTAGGTGCAAATTTTACGATGCAAGATATTCATGGCAAAACGCCGCTTCATCATGCTATTTCAAATGAAGATCAACAGATGATACATATTTTATTGCAAGCTCATGCAAATACGCAGATTGCTGATAATCATGGAGATAATGCGTTTGCGTTTGCTGCAAGAATAGGAAATGACGATATTAAAAATATGATTCAAGCTCATAATCTACAACTTAATATCGGAGCTACGCCTATGCAAGTATTTGATTTTGATGGAAATATTGTTAACGCTGGATTATAAAAAAATATAAAAAAATTTTAAAAAGAATTGGAAATATGAATATACAATATCATAAAAAAATGAGACATTTTCTAGCATTGGTAGTTGCCGGTATGCTTGCTTTTTGCATCATGAATATATGGAAAAAGGATGTTCTTGCAAATGCTCATGAGCAAGAGGAGCTTATTAAGTTACCGCCAAAAATAGAATTTATATATTTTTTACGAAATAACGCTTTGTTTGAAATTATGAACAAGACTGCCATTATAAGTAACTTATATGGAGATAATTTTGATGATGTATTTGTATGCTTGCAACCATTTGAAAATATTGTACGTGCTGTAGAGTCAGCATACGCTGAATATAGCATTGTAGAAGGGCATGAGCCATCAAGAGTTCGTTTAGCAAAAAAAACAAAACCTATTGTGTATGAAAAATTATTAAAAAATTATCCTAAATTACTTGCTCAAGTACCTGTGCGCAGTAAAGAAATTTGCCAACGGTATGGTATTTATTAAAAAATAGTATGAATCTTTGCTTACAGATCGATGGCAATTGCCATTAAAATAATAAAGATTTTAGTTTTACGATAGAAGCCCAAGTTTTTATACTCGGGCTTCTATTTTTACGTGGAGATAATTTTGTTGCTATGAGCTTGAGTAACCAAATTTTTACCAAAGAGTTTTGCTCTACGTTTTCTATAAAAACTCCGGGAATCTGCAGGCCAGTGGGCCTGATGCACTTTTTTTAAACCTTAGCCAAGTTTAATTTCTCAAAGTTTGCTTGGTTTTTTACATAGATTGACGTAGTTTTTCATTAAAAAAGCGTAACGTGGCCGCCGCCACCACTGTTTGCCAAGATGAGCGAAGCGATATCCTAGGTTTTTATATTTATTTTTTATTTTTGATTTTTTCCGCAGTCATTATTCCTGTTGCTATTATTTTTGTAAAATCAGCAAGTTGCGATGGAGTTAATGGATATACTTCCATTTCGTTAAATCTCTCTTCAATAGTATATAAAACATCATAATTATCTTCTTCAGATTCAAATTCAGGTGATATATAATTTGTATTAAAAACAGATTCTATATTTTCAATAAGACGTTTCCATTTACGATCTGCTTGGTCAGGTATTGATGCTTTTGCAAATAAATTTTCAATAATAGGTTTCATGATTGTTATGTTCGTATGATTTTCATCGGTATAAAGATGTTCAATACTCTTTGAAAGGCTTTGTAAGTCATCTTTCGTGAGGAGCCCTTGTGTGCTGATAGGGGTTATTTGTTTTTCCATTGGGTACATCAGATTGCTCAGGTCTAATATGCCATTATCAGTATGAAGTTTGAATAATATATGTAATATTTTAAATTTATTTTGTAATGTTACTTTTTGCTTGAGATTTTTTTGAAAATCTTTTGCTTGTGCATCTGTTGCATAAGGGTGTTCTTCAATAAAATTGTACATTTCATTTTTTAAAGTTGCTGCTTGTTCTGCACAGCATGTATCAATAAATTTATCAAAATTTTTATATTGTTCTTTGATTGCAGCATACAGTTTTGGCTCAATCATAAGATACCACTTGAGTTGTATACCATCTTGTAATAATTTGTTTTCAACTGCTTCAATTTTATTGTAGATCAGTTCAAATTTTTCTGCAGGTGTAGTTTTAAGGTTTTCAAGGTTTAAAGCTTCCAGATATTCTTCAAAAAGAACTTTGCAGGTAGCGTGATTATGATCGACAAAAGAATTTTTACTTTTTATGGTAGAGCTTAATTGAGCTTCAAGTCGAGATTGTTTAAAAAATATCCATGCTAGATAGTCTTTATTATAAATATAATCATGAACATTTCCCGTTGCTTTTTCAAACAATTGGTCAAAAATATTTGAGTACTGTTTTTTTGTAATAGCTTTATTTACTTGTGTAATTGTTGCAGTTATATTCTCATTCATACGATTTGCAAGTTTTATTTTCGTCAACTCTTCATGCATAATTTCAATTGTAGAATGTACGTTTTGCAGTTGATTAATCAGAGTTTGTAGTTGCGCTATTTCACGACCTTGAAGAATTGATGGCTGTAATGTTGTTATAATACTATGAGTTGCATTATAAAAATCATGGTAAAATTCATTAATTTTATTATTTTCTAACGTTGCAGCAGCAACTAAAGCAAAAAATTCTTCGTCATCGATATCAGTATTGTCTTTTTGTGTATTCTTTTTTTGATTTTTTTTATTTGTTTTTTGAACTTGAGCAGCTGGTTTCTTACTAATTAATTTTTTTTCAGAATTTTTTGCTGCAGCTATTTCTTCTTGTTGTTTTTTTTCTAAGGCAACTCGTTCTTTATCTCGTCTACTTTGTTCAGCTCTTTTTTCTGCAGTATGCACGTCAGATGCTTGTCTTTTCATAATTTGTGCAGAAATGACTGCCGAAGTTTTAGATTTTTTAGCAGATGATTTTTTATGGGAAGTTATAGAAACTTGTTGTTCATCTTTTTGGTCCCCACTGTTGTGTGTAGCTTGACTTACCGGGGTGTTGTTTGTTATTTCATCGTTATGTGTCGTATCTTGCAAATGTACTTTTTCAGTCAGAGCTTGTATTGTATCTTGAACTTGTTGTAATAGGTGTCTATGCATATTGATGTTATAACTTGTAATTGCAAGAATATTTTGAAAATTCATGATCAAGTTGAGCTTATGAATAAATTTTGCTTTTTCATAGAGCAATATGACAGCGCGTAAAGTATCTTCGTGGCTTTCTTTGTAAGGGTTTGTAAGGTACAAAGAAAATCCGTATTGATTTGGGAGCAAAAAATTAATTTTATTACGGATAATATTTTTACGTGCATCTTCTATGGTGTTATGAGATACAATATACTCTTGCGCTAATAATAAAAAATGAAGGGACTCAGATTCTGGTGCAATTCCAGCTGCCAGCAAAAGCTCTCGATTATTAAATAACTCTTGGCCGCAAGGTTGTATCCCTGGTTGATGCGCTGCCGTAATATGGTAGAAGGTATGTATTTTTGAATAAAACTCTTCTTGGCTTTCTATGGTGCGCACAAGTGCAGTTTCTCTTAGTATGTTGCTTTCTAATTCTTGATGACAATGTGCTGAGTCATTTTTTGAGCAGGTCATTTCCATTGCATAGAGATTGTGAGATAAAATTGCTATTGCTACAAATGTATGGAGTATGTTTTTCATAATATTTTCTTATAAAAGTTTGAATAAAATTTACTTATTTTTTTGATGAGATAATAAGTTTAATGAGCGTTGATGAGACTGTTGCATAAATTTTTGAAAGATTTGCTTTCTGTTCATCAGTTATATGCGTGCTATTCATTTCATTATCTATTTGCAAACTATAAAATATTTTAGAAGCAACTTCATCAAGTAAAGATTCTCTACTATCGCAATAACTGTCGTCTTGTAATGTTTTTGTGAAAATTATAATATCATTGGTCATGCCTTTAATCCCAGGTGAAAAGCCAGCTTGCTTGAGCAATGTGTTAATAATCTCTTGAATAAAATATAAATCATCAATCGACATGGCTGGATCATATTGTGCTTTAATGGCATTTTCAGCTTGGGTTAACTGATCATTGCTTAATGTTGCAAGTCTATTAATACTTTCAAGACTTGGCATTTGATATAAAATTCGAGTGATATCAAGCATTCCATTACGAGTATGAATTCTTTTTAATATCGCAAGAATTTTATTTTGATCAGATGTTGTGTCTAAAGAACTATCTTTCTCCATGAAAGCAATCTCTCTTTTTCCAGAGCTAGGAGTTTGTAGAGCAGCTTTCAATGCAATGTATTTTGATTTGATATTTTCATGAAGAGGTGGATAGAGAAGAAGGTACCATTTTAAATGAACACCTTGTGACGTCAGTAATCTATTTATTTGTGTTTGTAAGTTTTTTTCTAGTTCTGTAAATTTTTGAACTGATAGATCATCAATTGAATTTGTCGTCAGTACCTGGCAAGCATACCAGTCGAGAAATTTTATAGCCTGTTGTTCATGAGTATCAATGATAGGAAATTCTATTGATAATTTTTGTTGAAGTTTTTTTCGTTCGTCATCTCGATTTTCTGCTTTTACTCTACATAATTTTTTATTGATTTCTGTCAGACCTTTTTTTCTTTGTGCTTCTCTTTCTTCTATTTTATCTTGACGCATTTGAGCAAAAGCAAGAAATTGTTGTGTTTGCTCAAATGCAGCTGAATCATGCGTAAGTGTTACGGTAGAATAATTTGCAGAAGAACTATTTTCCAACGCAAGAGATTTTAATTCTTGTTCTTTATTAAAAGCAATAGAAGCATCTAAAATAGCATCATCTTCATCTGGAGCATCAAGAGAAGATTTTTTCTTTTTTTTCTTAGTTTTTTTTGATTGTATAGTCTGAGCAGGCTTTTGTTCTAAAGTAGAAAACAATTGATTATTTTCTACGACGTTTTCAAATTCTTGATCAAAGTTTTCGATTGGCGATTCATTGTTGTTCACGATAGAATCTTGATCAATTTTATTATTGAGTTGATCTGCACAAGAATTTGTTAGCTCCATACTATAACAATGATGAGAGCTGTTTATTATAAAAAAAAGTGCAAAAAACAGTATGTTCATAAAAAATTTTCTGTATAAGGGTGTGTAAGGAGTATCAATCAAATTAAAATACAAGACAAATGTTCAGGCTGTGTAAATCAAATGTGGCGAAGGCTATTTTACAGTTGTGCATCTTGAAAAAAGTTATCAGCACCATCGGTCTGCAAATTCCCAGAGTTTTCAGAGAAAACGCAGGGCAAAAATGTACAGTTACATTTGGTTTACGCAACCTACAATATGACTGAGTTTTATTTTGAGAAAGTTGATTACGATGTGTGGTACACGGTAAACAACTTTCTCAAAAATTTTATAAACAATGAAGGGCACAAAGTACCATAGTGAAAAAAGTTGACAAAAATGGATGTTATACTTGTATAATATCGATTAAAGCACGCATAGCAGCAGCTTGAGACTTTGCTATATCAGCCATTGCATCATCGGTTAAAGAAATTATGCTTAATTCATTAGATATTTGTAGTACATTAAAAATTTCAAGATCAATATTTTGTAAAACTTCTTTTTTTACATGTTCTAATTCTATACAACTAATAGCTGCAGTGTTCTTAATTATTTGACGGATCATATGTATAGGATAACTCTTAATCTGTGCTTGGCGTAATAAATTTTCAAGAATAGGCTCTATTCTTGTATAGTCATGGCAAGTTGTTTTATCCGTAAATAAAGCTTTAATATCTTGTTGTGCTGTATGGAGCGTCAACGGTTGTAACGACCCTAATGCATCAAGCTCTTCATGTGTTATGATTGGATACAAAAACTTACTAATATCAAGTACGCCATTGTTTGTATGGAGATGTTCTAATATTTTAGCCACTTTTTTTTGTTTATATAATGGATCTTGAGCTGTTATTGTTTGGTCAGTAGATTTCATTATTTCATCTTGAATTCTTGATGATCGCTGCACAATCGTCTGGAATTTTATGTACTGTTCTTTCATTCTTTTATAAAGATCTGGGAATGCAGCAAGATACCATTTTAAGTGAAGTCCTTGTTGAGCTAAATGAAGTTCAGCCTTCACTATTTTTTTTTCCATGACTTCAATATCTTCTAAAGAAGTGCTGTCAATAGCTTGTTTATCAAGAGCTTTTTCAGCATATACAAGAAGTAAATTTAAAACTTGTTGTTCTTCTTCGCTGAGCATAGAATATTTTTTTGATAAATTTGTATCGATTTTTATTTGAGCAGCAGGGCGGTCTTTGTATGGTAATTTTTTTAGTTTTTCATATTCGTTACGAGTTTCGATTTCTTTTGCTGTTTGTAATTGACAATATTTTTTATTACGAGCCTCTATAAATTCAAGGTAGTCTATAAGCTCTTGATTTTGTTTTATCATTGGGTGGTTATTTTCTACTGATTTTTCAATTGCAGTACCCTGCGCTGCAAGCAGTTCATGAAGTTTTATTGCTTGTTCAAGAGCTTTTGCATCTTCTGCTTTTTTGTTTTCTTCAATAGCAGCTTGTAAAAGTGCATCTTCTTCATCAAAAACAATTGGCTTAAAACTATGTTGAGGATTTGGTTTTTTTGACGCAGATTTTTTTTGTTTTATGGGAGTCATTGTTGATGATGCAATAAATTTTGCAACAGCAGCAGATCGTTCATCTTCTTGCTTCATGCTGCGACGCTCTTTATCAATTCGACTTTGTTCAGCTCTTTTTTCTGCAGCAACTAAAGCAGCTTGTTGTTTTGCAGAGAGCACAGGAGCTTGTGGGACAGATTTTTTAGCAGATTTTTTCTTTTTGGTTGTTTGTACTTGATCTTGTGTTGAGTTAACAGCCGGTTGCTCAACTAATAGTTCAGATTCAACAGGTGTTGATTCTTGAACTATTTGGATAGGTTGTGTTGCAGATTGATTTTGTTCATTGATTAACGCTAAAGCTTCAACATATTGATTTTTTTGACAAGCAATATTATTACGAGCTTTTTGTAGATTATCAAACTCATGAATAATCACATTTCGTTGTAATTTTGCTTTGTTAATTATGCTAAGTAATCCAGATGTTATACTAAATTTATGATTATTCCATGCTCTACCATACAGTATTGGAAGCATGAGTGCTAAATCGTCAAGATTTTGAGGGTTGTATTCTATAAGCTCAGCTTGCAGTCCAATTTGATATGGCAGTAACATATTGATTGTTTGAAGAATTGTCTGTTTGTATTCATGAGACATTGCATCTTGTGAAGAAATATATTTTTGAGCCAATAATAAAAATTGGAATGAAGGAGCTTGGGGCGCCATTGCTATGGTATGAAAAAAAATTGGATTATTGACCAGCTCATCATATTCTGTTGGGTCGATAGTTTTTTGTTGAGCGATATCGTGCAAATCAGATATTTTTTGAATGTAAGCATCTTGAGTTGATAACTTATGTAACTGATGTTTTAGATAATCTTGGTACAATACTTCATATTGATTAATAATTGCAAGATCAGCTTGGAGCTTGTTTTTTTGTGCCGCTTTATCTTGCTTGTAAAAGTCACTTATTGTATCGGTAATGTCGTGTGAAAATTCTGGAAAACATGTAAGAGCATCTGATTGATTATGCAAGTCTACTCTATGAGTATACGTCGGTTGAGATTTGCTTGTATCTTGCATAGCTTGAACATAAGGTTGAAATACAAAAATTGCAAAAACAATAATAGGTAATTTATTCATACGACATTCGATTTTAAAAAATTATACATGACAAAGAGACTATTTCAATATGCCACAAAATACACATATTGAAAACTTTTAAATTGTTTTTTTAGAATTTAAATACTTGTATATTCGTATGCATTATGATGTGGCCAGGTTGCATCAACCAAATTTTTTACTATAGATTTACCCTACGTTTTCTACAAAAACTACGGGAATCGGCAGGTGGGCTTGATGCACTATTTTTAAACTAAAAAAGCGTAACGTGGCCGCCGCCACCAATATTTCCGGAGATGAGCGCAGCGATATCGTAGGTTCACACAGCCTAGTTTTGCATATTTTTTTACAGAGCTTATGGTAGTTGTAAAATTTTTACTAAGCTACGTATCACAACAGCATAAATTTTTGTTAGATTTGCAGTAGTATGTTCGGTAAAATTTAAATCACTCATTTCGGTAACTTTTTGTAGCGTCTTAAAGGTATTGATATCAAGCTCTTGCAAACTTTGATTTTGTTGATTAGTTTCTTGTGCCGATATTTTTTGAGCTTCATGCACCATTTCATCAATAACACCTAATGGCTGTGTTTTTATTTCAGCTTTGTGTAATAATTTTTCTATAATCGGTTGTAAGAGTTGATGATTGTTTTGTACTGGTACGTTTGCATATAATAATTCAATGTCTTGTTGTGCTTGTTTTAAAACATTATCAGGCAATGTTGCAAGTTGATCAATTTCATCGTTTGTTTTTATTGGATAGATATATTCAGTAATATCAAGAATCCCACCAGCGGTATGTATTTTTTGTAAACTTCCCGCAATTTCTTGTAGATGGTACATTTCTACTGCTTTTTCTCCATACGTGGCAACCTTGTATAAAATTCTGTTTAACTGCACATATTCCGCTTTCATTTTTTTGTATAAAGCAGGGTTTGTCGCAAGATACCACTTAAGATGGGTGCCTTGTAAGGTAAATTGATCTTCCAGTGCAAGTAATCGCTCTGTTGCAATTTGAAAATATGTGAAAAAATTTTCATCAATGCCCTGAACTGCAAGAACATAATTTGTATATTCTTCAAGATATTGTAATGCTAATTTTTCATTTTCATCGTTATAAGAAAAATCTTTATCTCGTTTTTTTTCTAAATAATCTTTTTTATTATCACGATCTTTTACAGCTGTTTTCAGGCAGGTAAGAATGTCTTTTTTTCTTTGAATTTCTTTTGCTTGTTGTAATGCAAGAATTTTTTGATTGCGAGTCTGAATGAAATTAACAAATGCTGTTGTCGTATCGTCAAAACCATCAGTTAAAGCTAGGGTATCAGCAGCTTGTATAGTGCTGTTCGATATATTTTTTTCAGTAATAAGCTGATCTAAATACGCCTCATCTTCATCAACTACTAATTGCTCAGGTGCTAACTTTTTTTTCTTTTTTATAGATTTATTTTTTTGTATAGCAGCTAATTTTGCAGCAGCAGCTAAAGCTTCTTCTTGTTGTTTTATCAAAGCAGCTTGATGACGCTCTTTGTCAATTCGACTTTGTTCAGCTCTTTTTTCATCAGCAATTTTTTCTTGCAGCTGTTTTTGCAGCCGATTAGTTTTTGTATGCATGCTTAAGAGACTTTTTTTAGATACTTGCTTAGTTATATTCTCTTGTAGCTGCGTATTATTTTTTGTTGTTGTATCATTTTCTACTGTTTTGACAGCTGCTTGAACTGGTAAGCCGTTTTGTACGTTATTTTCTGCTTGCATGTGCATGAGAGCATCTGTGTACTGACTTTTTTGGTCAGCAAGATTTTTAACAGCTACGTTCTTTTGTTCGTAAGCGTTTGTTGTATCTACAAGAATATTTTTTTGATACTGTAGACTTTCGTATAGATTATGAAGAATCATCGTTCTATTAAGATTCCATAGTGCACTATGTGCATGTGGGATTATTGGAATCAAGGTTTGAATGGTTTCATGGAAAGGATAATAAGATTCAACAAGTTGATCTTCAATTGCTTTCATAGCTTGCGTGTATGGGTGATCCTTGAGTGAAAAATATTTTTCAAATAAACATAAGAGATGAATTGCAGGAACGGTTGTACTCATTGCCAATAATAAAGGGGCGATGTTTTTATTGTCGATGAGGTCGTAAAAAGTGGTTGTTGTCGGTAAATTTTGCAGGGTTGTATCTATATCAGAAATTGTAGCAAGCAAGCAAGCCTGCTCTTGTGCATTGTGTAGGTATAGTGCATTAAAATTTTCATACTGCTCTATAATGTTAACAGCGCCTTGTAAAGAAGCTTGAGTTATTGTTTGATCTTGGTTGTCAAACTTATTGTCTTTGGTAATGGTTTCGTAAGCAAATTGTGGCGCACAGGTAATGTACGGTGTATGCTGAGTGCTATTGATGGTATGAGTGTATGATGATCGAGGTTTGCTTTGTTCTTGCATGCTCCAAAGATTGCCGTGTAAGAACAAAAGTAAAAGAGAAAAATTTACTAATATATTCATAAGAGATTCGATTTGAAAAAATTATAAGATGATAACACAAGATCTTAATATGCCATAAAGTACACATATTGAAAACTTGTATCTATAATTTTATGTAATTTTTTACGATACTGAGGGCAAAAATTTTATTATAAATTTTTGCCCTCCATTTTTTTATAAAAATATTGGGAGATTGCAGGCAAGTGGGGTATAACTGTTGAAAGTTCATCAAACGTAAAAAATGCCTAGGTTGAGTGAACCAAATTTTTACTATAGAGTTTTGCCCTGCGTTTTCTATGAAAACTTCGGGGGTCGGGAGGCCGGTGGGCCTGATGCACTTTTTTTCAACTAAGAAAGCGTATAGTGGCCGCTGCCACCCATGTTTCCGGAAAAGAGCGCAGCGATATTGGAGGATGGTATGATTATTTTAAATTTGGTTCACACAGCCTACGATTTTTTTATCACAAAGTCTCTAAAAGCTTATTACTTTGTTCAATACGTTTTTTTCTTTCAAGATCTTTTGCTTGCTGCTTAGCAATTTCTTCATCAAGTTCTTGTATATAATTTTTCAGGTCATGATGCGGGGTGCTTACCATGATTGGAGTCGGTGTAGTTTGTACTGGTTGCATGTGCGCAATAATCGAATCTAGATATTCAAGATCTTCATCGATAATTGGTTTCTTCAGCTTGTTTTTATTTTTTGATTTCACACTCGATTGTTTTAAACTTTTTTTAACTTCTGTTAGGTCAGGAGCTGTTTGAGATGCTTTTGTCGCAGCAAGATCGAGCTGTTCTTTTAGTACCATAGCTTGTCGCTCTTTATCTCTTTTACTTTGCTCTGCTCGTTGTTCAGCTGCAAGTAAAGCAGCTTTTTCTTTTTTAGATAGTTCAGGAACATTGATTACAGGTTCCTGTGGAGTTTTTTTGACCGATTTTTTTTGCAGTTTTTTCTCGTGTCGTTTTTTTAAGTTTTCAATTGAATCTTTTGCCTGTTGATATTGATTTTTTGTATGAGTTAGTTGCTGATCAAAATTTTGTAAATTATGAAGCTCAGTCATATTTTGAGCATAATCTAATTCTGCATCTTTTAATGTATTGAGTAATCCAGATGTTACGGTGAATTTATGACCGTTCCAAACTTTATCATAAAAAACTGGAAGTAGTTGAGCCATATCATCAAGATTTCTTAGATTGTATTTCTGTAAATCATTGATTAATGGTATTTGGTATGGTAGCAAAGTCCAAAGTTGATGGAGTATTTGATTTTTTTCTCCAAATGAAAGCGTATCGTGATACAAAAGATATTTCTGGCTTGCCAGTAAGTATTGCATTGTTTGTAGACCTATGCCTATCTTTGCAAGGCTTAAAAGATTCTGATCGTTGAATAAAGGGTCAAATTCTTTAAGTCCTAATGGTTGTTCTTGAGCTTGTTTACTGATAGTTACAATTTTTTCTATACCATCATATTTATTTTTTAACACATGCAATTGTGATTGTATGCGGATATTTTGCAACGCTTGATACTGTTCTACTATATCAAGAGCACCTTGTATCTTATCAAGGTTGTTTTGAGCGATAATTTGTTCAGGATGTAAAAAAATTTGATTTGTTAGTATAACATTTGATTGGTGTATCATTGCTTTGCCATAATTTGGGCATAGCATAAAAACAGTAAAAATAAATATGATTTTTTTCATAATGGATTCACTTTTCAACATAATAATAAATTATTGTACTTTTATAAGGTTTATTGCAGATGATGCAACAAGCCTTGTATGTAATGATACTATATTATTGTTTCAAATTGAAAGGTTTGTGTTTTTTTGCAAAGGTTTTGGTTTGTATTATTAATATGTTTCATACAAAAAGGGAGCTTTATAGAAAAGCTCCCTTTTTGTAGATTTGATCAAGATATTTATCGATTGCTTACGCAACGATTGAATAATCTTCTTTGCTTGTAGGTTCATCAAAAACGATTGTTTCTACAACAGTTTCTTTTTGTTGTACAGCAGCTGTTGTTCTTTTTTTGTTAGAACATCCAGCGCCAAAAACAACTGATGTTACCAGCAATAAGCTGAATAAATTTTTCATATAATATTCCTTATAAGAAACGGGTGATACATATTTTTTAGTTGCTTGCAGTTACCGTCTTCTTTTTTTTAGGTGCGCTTGTTTTTTCTACGCTCTTTTTCTTTTCTACTTTTTCTTTTGCTACTTTACGAGTAAATGGATTTTCTTCCAATGCTCGTTCAAGAACTTCGTCCATATCTTTTGCAAAAAATAGGTTAACATTTTCAATTTCATGAGCAAATTCTTTGATATCATCTTCGTTTGGATATGGTAAAATAACATCCGTCATCTGATACTGTTGTGCTGCAAGAAGTTTTTCTTTTAATCCACCAACACCAAGCACTCTGCCTCGTAGTGTTATTTCACCAGTCATTGCAAGATGCGGTTTTAATGGAACACCTGTTAACGCCGAAACCATAGCACAGCACATTGATATTCCTGCAGAAGGGCCATCTTTAGGTGTTGCACCCTCTGGTAAGTGAATATGAATATCTTTGTTGTTAAACATAGTTTGCGGTATTTTTAAACGAGTTGCATTTGCTTTAATATAGCTAAATGCAGCTTGTGCAGATTCTTGCATAACTTCGCCAAGTTGCCCAGTTAGCGTAAAGTTTCCTTTACCTGGAAGTAAAGCAACTTCGATTTCTAAAACATCGCCACCCATTTCTGTCCATGCAAGGCCAGTTGCAATACCAACGCGATTACCAATATTTAAGTTTGTTTTTTTAAATTTAGGGTAACCAAGCCATGTTTGTATCAGGGCAGGTGTTACAGTCACTACTTTTTCAAGGTCACCGTTTAAGAGTTCTTGAATTGCTTTGCGAATTAATTTGGTAACAACTCGTTCAAGCTGACGAACACCAGCTTCTTGTGTATATTCATTAATAACAAGCAGCAGGGTTGCATCATTAATTTTAAACTGTTTTTTAGGAACGTTATGTTCTTTTAAATGTTTTGGAATTAAGAATTTATTTGCGATAAAAAGCTTGTCTTTTTCTGTGTATCCAGCAAGCGAGATGATTTCCATACGATCGTATAACGGGTAAGGAATCATTTCAATCATGTTTGCTGTTGCAATAAACATAACTTGAGACAAATCATATTCAGCATCCACAAAATGATCGATAAATGATTTGTTTTGTTCTGGATCTAACACTTCAAGCAAAGCTGCAGAAGGGTCACCAGCATGGTCACGCGCCATTTTATCAATTTCATCAAGCAAGATAACAGGGTTGACTGTTTTTGCTTTTCTCATAGCCTGAATAATCTTTCCTGGCATTGCCCCAATGTAGGTTCTACGATGGCCACGAATTTCAGCTTCATCACGAACCCCACCAAGAGATATACGCACAAACTCACGACCTAAACTTGCTGCAATTGAGCTTGCAAGTGATGTTTTACCAACACCTGGTGCACCAACTAAGCAAATAATTGGAGAGCGTGTCAGATTTTTTGCGAATTTTTTTGCTGCAATAAACTCAATAATTCGATCTTTAACTTTTTTTAGGCCGGCATGTTGCTTATTTAAAATGGTCTCAGCTTGTTTTAAGCTGATAGAGTCTTTGCTTATTTTATGCCATGGCAGGTTAATAATCCAATCAAGATAGTTTTTACTCACCGATGATTCAGCAGACATTGCTGGCATCTGTTCAAGGCGAGACAACTCTTTATCTGTTTTTTCAACCAGATGAGCAGGCAACTTTAAGGCTTTTAATTGAAGACGAAGTTCATTAACTTCTTCCATCTGATCTTCTTTACCAAGCTCTTTATGAATAGCTTTAATCTGTTCTGTTAAATAATATTCACGTTGATTTTTTTCAACTTGATCTTGGATACGACATTTAATTCGTTGTTCAACATCTAAGATGTCGATCTCATTTTTTAATAAGACCGTCAGGTTGATCATACGGGTTGTTAACTCTGGAGTTTCTAAAATTTTTTGACGATCAAGAAATGACAGATTTGCATGCACTGCAATAGTATCAACGACAGAGTCTTTATCCGTAAACGAGCGAGTCATAACCGTTAAGTCTGTTGGTATTTTTGTATTAACTTTTATGTAGCTTTGGTACACGAGGTCTAATTGTCGCCAAGCAGCTTCCATTTCTGAATTGCTTGAACTGTGTACAGTTGGTATATATTCAAAATTTGCTTGTAAAAAATCAGACTGAGGAGCCATTGATGCTATTTTTGCCCGATGAATACCTTCGATTAATATTTTAAGTGATCCGTTTGGCATTTTAATAATTTGTAAAATGCTTGAAACCGTACCGTATTCAAACAGATCATCGAGTTTTGGATCTTCTGTATCAGGGTGTTTTTGAGACGTTACAAAAATAGTTTTATTGTTATGTTTCATAGCATATTCAACTGCATTAATAGAAGATTTTCTTCCAACAATGACAGGTACGATGCTACTTGGCAGGGTAACAATATTTTTTAAAGGTAAAACAGGAAGTGTTAATGGTAAATCTTCTATAGTCGTGTCCGTTGAAGCATTATTGAATTCGGAATCTTTAGCGAAAGTTGTGATGATATCTTTTTCTGAGTTCATGTACAAAACTCCCTTTCTCAATGATATTTTTCCCTAATCTATCAGACTTTTATAGTTTATCAGAGATCACGTATTTCGCAAACTGATATGCATAGTTTTAAAAAAAAGAGAGTTCAATTCATACAATCAGAAAAATGATACATAGGTTAAGTTTTATTGAATATGGACCTAGGTTTTGGGAACCAAATTTTGACTTTAAAGTTGTACCCTACGTTTTCTATGAAAACTCCGGGAATTTGCTTACCGGTGGGACTGTTGCACTTTTTCTTTACATAAAAAAAGCGTCAAGTTGCTGATGCAAAAACTATGAGTTAATTATATTTTCTACGTACGTTTGGCATTGCTGTCATTATATTGCTATCTTTTTCTAAAGAATCGTTCTCTCTGGTTCGTTTATTATTGTCAGAGCTGCTTGAAATTGGTTGCTCTAAAGTTTCATGTTCATCAATTATGATAATTTCTTGTAAAGTTTGTATAGGACGTTTATTTTTTATTTTAGATTCTTTTATGATGTCTAGTAAGGTAGTCATGGCAGTTTTGTTGCGGTGCGTAAAAGTTTCAGGTGTTTGTTCTTGGTTTGTATCAGGCAATGATGGAAAAGAATCATTTAACCATAGATCAAACAAACTTGGCCCTTGCTTTATTGGCCCTTGCCTTAACGATATATTGAGATTTCTTTGATGTGGAGTAAAACTTATTGCGTGATGATCTTGTAATAATTGAGCTATTTCATCAAGATTATAGCGTTGAGCAATTTGTAAAGCTGTGCCATCAAATATATTTGAAATATTCACTTTTGCATCATGATTAATCAGTAATTTTGCAATTTCTAACGAATTTGCATAGACAGCTTCTTGTAAAGGAGTGTATCCATAGAGATCTCGTTTTTGGTTAGATTCATCAGAATTTTCATTAAAGTTTGGCAGAGAATCAGTAAGTTCTTTTGTTTTTATATCAACTCGTCTTCCAGAGCTATCAATTTGGTGAGCTATTTGTCCATCGAAAGTCATTGGATGTTCTTCTTGAAATGAAGTTGGGTTATTTGCATCTGCACCAGCTTGTAAGAGAGCTTGGACTATTTCTATATTTTTTTTCTGAACAGCATGAACTAAAGGAGTTAAGCCTTTATCATTTTTTTCTTCTATATCGACAGGAGATGTAAGTAGTTGTATGACAGCAGCTGTATTATTTTTATCAATAGCCATATCAAGTATGGTATTACTTGGAAATACACCATGGGAGAGTAAGAGCTGCAACATTTCCATATCATCATTTAAGACTGCACGTTCTATAAGAAACGAAAACTGTTGATAAAGGTACAGAGGTGTTTTATCTAAAACTAGTTTTGTTACAGGGAGCGAATAATTTTCTACTGCATTTTGCAAGTATTTACGAATATTATATTTTTCATGATGCATGTCAATTGCATGTGAATTAAACAACAGCGTAGCCAAAGGTACATGGTTGAATCTTATAGCACCATTAACTAAGCTGAATAGCTGAGCAGAATTATTTTGTCTCAGTTTATTAAAAATAGAGGGCAAAAATATATGTTGATATTTCAATAGGTAGGTACATACAGGGTTGTCTATTTGATAAAAAGATGTAATGAGAGCTTGCTGAATTGTTGGAATATTATAGATTTGATTATATTCTTTTTCGTATTGACAAGTCATATCATAATCTTTATTTTGCCCCGTACCTATTGCTTGGTACGATCTAAAAAATCCTACATCACTATCTTTAAACATCTTGCCATTGCATGGGAAACATAATTGATTTCTATCAAATTTTATATATGCATCTTTTGCTTGAGCAATTTCATTTTCTAATGCATATAAGAATATTTCTTGCATGCTGTCTGCAATATAATCTTGTGATAATTGAATTACTTCACCAAAATTAGTTTCATCATCTTGAATAAGATGATTTTGTACATAATCATGGAGCTTTGGTGTCGTTGAATCTAGAGAATGTAAAATTCGAAAACCTTCTTCAAGTATAGGATATTGCGTAGCTATGTTTGATATATCAATAATATCATGATTATCTTTTGATTCTTCTGCTGCATGCGTAACATGTAAATTATGCAGCATCGTGCATAGCAGGGCTATGTGTAAGATGTTATATTCTTTCATATTATTCCAAATTTTCATAGAGTCTATTAATAAAAATATTCAATGAGTAATAGTATACAAAAAAAATGTTATATATTTCAATGTATCTTTAGTTTATATGTTTTTTATTGTATTGATTATTGGCAGCTGAATCTATTGATGTCGCTCCAGCTATTTTAGTATGATGACATAGCAGGCTGAATATTTTTATTATAAAAAAGGAAAATTATATGAAGTTTATACCAGTAAATAATTTTATGATGTGTGTTTTATTGTCAATATTGGGTAACGCTTCGCCTATGCAAGCTTTTGGTTTTGAAGATTATCATACTTCGCATACTGTTACGTTAGCTCAAGTTGTTGATTCATATCCAAAATTTGAGGTGATTAGGGATTATTTATTGACTCAATTATCAGCTCGAGCAGAGGCTTTAGGGCAGCAACCTTCTGGAAAAGACTTTATTGCAATATATGATGCAATGCCAAAAGACTTACAAAAAGATTTAAATAATATGTATCTTACGATGCCTCTATTTGCACAAAACGAAGTAATTGAACAGTTTGGTTATGATCCAAATGAGCTTCATGCTGTTATAGCAAATGAAATTGCACAACGGGCAACTAAAAAAATCAATAAAGAAATTAATAAAGCTGCTAAAAGTTTGAATACATGGTGGAATGGTAAATAAAATTTACACGTGCACAAAAACCTACGATATTGCTGGGCTCATTTACGGAAATGCACTATTTTTAGTTTGAAAAATAGTGCATCAGGCCCACTGGCCTGCAAATTCTTGGAGTTTTATTAGCAAAACGTAGGGTAAAATACGACAGTGAAAAATTAATTCACTGAGCGCTACTTTAAAAATTATTATGAGATAGTACATCTTTTTTCTTGAGATTTGGGCGCATTTTGTAAAATTTCATACATGCTTTTATGCAAAGCTACATTTGGTTGACGTTTAAAAATAGTGATATCTGCACCAGCATCAATGAGCGTTTGTACTATTTTTGCATGATAAAATTGAACAGCTATATAGAGAGGCGATTTCCCTTGGCGATCAAGACTCTCGATACAAGCATCATTACATAGTAAATTGCGGGTAATTTCATCTGAGGAATTATATTTTGCTGCATAATGTAAAGGTGTCCATCCGTTCATATCTGCGGCGTTACTATCTACTTGTTTGCGCAAAAGAGCTTGTACTGCCCTCAGGTTATTATATTGAACAGCTACATGGAGGGGCTTTTTGCCTTGATGGTCTGGTATGTGTGGATTTGCACCATGATACAGCAGTAAAGTCACTTTACAGCATTCATCCTTTTGGTGGTTTTTATGAGCGGCTGCAAGGTGAAGAGGTGTTAGCCCGTTAGATTCTTGCGGATTAATGTACACACCTGCATAAAGCAAAATTCCTGTTATTTTATAGTTTTGTATAAAATGTAAGCAGCTTAAGCCTTTATTGTTTACCAGGTTTACATCTGCTCCCATTGCAATAAGGTCTGACACAATACACATTAAAGAGCGTTGCTGTTGTATTCCTTCATGAGAATTTGGTTTAAATATAAAAGTGTTTACAACTTTATGTAAGATGGTATTACCATCTTCATCGTGGGTATTTATAAGCTTTTTAATGTATGGTTGACTAAATTTGGTATGATTTTTTTTAAGATAGCTATAATACGGATGATCTAGATTGCTGAGCACAGGAATAGGTTGTTGAGCTGCCGTTGTTACAATGTCTAAGAAAGTATCTTTCATGCGGTCTAAAATAATAGACTCAGCTTGTGCAATAACATGTGCAAAGTCTTGTGTGAAGTTTTCATCTAATATATTTTTAACATGCAGTTCAGATTTTAAAAAATCATAAAATGATAATTTTTCTTCTGTAAGATCAAAGCCTTCATCAATATGTTTGTATGAATGAACAATATCTTGCACAGGAACTGTTCTTGTTTGCTGGCAACTATACAAAGTGCTCTGTAAAAGTGAAAATATGTTACCTGCAATCAACAAGCATTGTTTAAAGTTCGTTTTTATTACGTGTTGCGTATGGGATTTTTGCATGAGTTTAAACCTGTTTAAGCACTGCTGTGATTTCTCTTGTTTTTTTTCTTATCTGATTAATGAGGTACGCAGAGTCTACTTCGTAGGTAGGGTAGCCAGATTTTCTTGTATCACGTAATGCTCTATAATATAAACATAGTTCATCCATATCGTGAGTTCGTTTGATTCTAGCAGCAATATTTTTTTCATCGACGATTATCATAGATGATTGTATTGCCGTAGACATAAAATCTGTATTGGATTTTTGAGAAAATGGAATATGGGAAACAATTTTTTTGTTGCCAAGAAAATGTTTTTCAGATGAATGCGTTTGCGTCGTAACAAATACAAGAACAAGCATTATTATTTTTTTTATACATTTCATGATATATATTTCGTTATATGTAAAGAGCTGTTCTTGACTGCTTTGTATTAGTATCTTCAGGTAGTTCCTCAGCTTTTCGTTTTTTTTCAATTGCAGCAGTGAGCATTGGTGCAATGCTCGTGTTTCTTGCTAAAGATAAAGGAGTAGATCCTTGTAGCGATTTTATTTCAAGATCAGCTTGTGCATCAAGAAATAATTGAATTATTCGTGGATTTTCGTATTGTATCGCAAAATTTAGAGCTGTATTATTGTATTGACACTGAGCGTTGACATCAGCTCCAGCTTGTAACAACAATTGTATAATTTCTGGTCTGTTTTGTAGTGTTGCGATATGTAAAGCAGTATAATTATATCCATGTCGTATGCTTAGATCAGCTTTCGCTTTGATAAGATGCTTAACACCATTAATATTATTTTTATTTATAGATTCACTTAATGCTGTTTCTTTGTTATCGCTCATAATATCAGGATTTACACCAGCCTTGAGTAATATTTGCATTGCTTCTGAGTCTTCATTGCTAGCTGCAATAACCAAAGGTGTTTCTCCTAAGTAATTTTGAGAGTTCCCATCAAACTGCTGCTCAAGCAACATGCTTATTATGGAAACTCTGTTGTGTTGAACTGCGACATGTACAGGTATATAAACTTTTTCATGAATACTATTTTTATTGATATCAAGTGCAAGCAAAGTTTTAACAACTGGTAACGCATTGCTTGTAATAGCAGAAATGAGCAACTCAAACTCTTCATGTTTCCATTCTTCTGTTATAAATTTCATCCACCCAGCATGATGATTTTTAACATAGATACAAACAGGATTTGTATCTGTTGTATTGTTTTTATTTTCAATAGCATCACTAAGTGTTTGCATGAATAAAGGATGTATTGTGCGTGCAATAAGAGCTTGTGCTGTTTGTATTGCTGCATCAAATCTATCAACAAAATCACACTCATCTTCATGTTCTTGTTTGTTTTTTAGGTGTGTTGCAAATATAGTTGCAAGTGTTGGAATAGTTGTATTATGTTCCCGCAAAATAGTAAGCCCTTGTTCAAGTGCTGGATGAAGGTTAACGTAACCTGCAATTTCATCGGCATCAATTAATTGGCTTGTATCTTCAGACAGATGCAATGATGCAGTTTGAGCTAAAATTACTAAGATTAAAGTCCGGTATTTTTTAAATAAATAATTCATATGTGAATTTTTTCATAAATAAATAATTGTTATAATGGTAATGTAAGCATGCCATTATTTTTAGTGAACGGCAATTGCCAGTTGCGTACATCATATTTTTATTACGGTGCTTTGCCGTGATTTTGTTATGAAAATTCTGAGTGTCTGCAAGTCAGAAGATCTGATACAATCTTATTTCAACTAAAAAAGTATAACATAGCGCAGACTGCCGATAAGAATTTTGTTCTATGATTTTTACAAAAACTCCGAGAATTTGCTAGCCGGTGTGCTTGGTACACTTTTTTTAGATTAAAAAAGCGTCTAGTGGCAGCCGCCACCAACTTTCCGGAGATGAGCGCAGCGATATTGCAGGCTTATGTATTGATTTTAAAACTGTACAAGATTTTAACTATTTGCAAACAGGTTTTGCATTGCTCTCATGAAATTGATATGCTTTATTTATACAGTATGTATTAAATTTCAAGATATCTTAGTAAAGACTATCAAACTTCAGAAAAAACTGTTTGCGTATAGAAATCATTAAGATTTTTTCTTTATGGTTGATATATAAGATTGTGTACATGAAACATGTATACTTTTATATTTTTTATACGAGTTGATGCTTTTTACATTGATAGAGCTGAGTGTATGCAATTTTTTAATTTTAAAGGATGTTTCATGGGTTCGGGTCTAGAAAAAACGATTCATAGTGATGTGAAAAAATATGAGCAGCTCAAATTTGCCCTTTTGACGCTTGCTTTTTGTCTGGTAATTGGCGCATATACTATTGTGAAAGAACTTAAGGACACGATCTTCGTTGGGATTGTCGGAAAATCACACATACCAGAAGCAAAATTTTTAGTTGTCTTCTTTTTAATTCCGGCAGCGCTTTTGTATGCAACTTTGGTTGATAAAATTCGTCGTTATCAACTTTTATCATTTTATTGTTTCTTGTATGGATTAATTTTACTCTTCTTCACCTATTTATTAGGTTCTCCCGAGCATGGGCTTTTAAATACGGTAACCAGTCCTTGGCGTATTTTTGGATGGATATTCTTTTTTGTTCTTGAAGGTTTTTCACCGTTTGTTGTTGGTGTATTTTGGGCGTTTGCCAATTCAGTTTCTGATCCTGCAGAAGCAAAATCAAGTTATGCAACTATGGTAGCAGGCTCTAAAATGGGCGGTATGGCTACAGCTTTATTTGCATGGTACATGATGAGCAATCTTCGCGATGTCTGGTTTTTTGATTTTTCTGATGTTGTTGCACATCAAGTTTTACTTGGTTTGTCAGCAGTTCTTCTTCTTTTAGTTCCCCTTGTTATTTATATTTTAATGAAAAAAGTTCCTGGTCGCTATTTGCACGGTTACGAAGTTGTGTATAAACAAGAAAAACGTAACAGCAAAGCAGGTACTGCAAATACTGGTATGTTATCTGGTTTGCAGATTATGCTAGAATCGCCTTACATATTAGGTATCTTTGCACTCGTATTCTTTTATGAATCTTTAAACGTTGTGTTAAGTTATCAACGGATCTGTATTTTAGAAACTGCAGCAAAAGGTGCTAATGGGTTGGTAAGTTTATCGCATCTGACCGGATCAATGTTTTGGCAAAGATTTTTAATGCACTTTGCAGGCTTAGTTTTATCATTGTTTGGCGTTCGCGTATTACTTAAACGTTATGGCGAAAAAGCATGTTTATTGTTGGTGCCTTTCTTAGTAGCATTATTATTAATCTATTTTATGGTTGTGCAAACAGAAGATTCAATTACATTTGTATTTATTGGTTTAGGTTCTATTAACTATTCATTCTCGCAACCACTGCGTGAAAGTTTGTATATTCCAACCATGAAAGATATTAAGTTTAAAGCTAAATCGTGGATTGATACCTTTGGTACAAAAATATCAAAAGCAGCTGGAAGTAGTTTTGTGAGCGTTGCAAAACATGCAGTTCCAGGTACAGCAGGTTTTTATTGCATCTACACAGGATTTTTTACCGTGTTAATTGCGGTATGGTTTTTAACTGCCTATTTGCTGGGTCGCCGTTATGAAAAAGCTGTTGAATCAAACGAAATTATTATGCAGTAATATGGCAACTTTGTTGTTGTGTAAGTAATAAATTACAGATAAATAAAAAATATAATCTATTAAAAAGGTGAGGTTTTATGGCACAATTGCTGAAAAGAATGGGATTAACTTTAGATCTAAATAAAAGAGATTTATTTAAGATATTTCTTTTATCGCTCGCATTTTTTTGTGTGATTGGTGCATACACAATCTTAAAAGAGTTGAAAGATATTCTTTTTACTCAGTTTGTTGGTAGTGGTTATATGGGTGACGTTAAGTTCATCTCAATGTTTATGTTAGTGCCAGCAACATTGCTGTACGCAAAGCTTGTTGATTCGATGAGTCGTTTTAAGCTGTTATGTGTGTACAGTGGATTATATGGCATTGTTGGTTTAATTATTGCCTATTATTTAGGTGATGCTCAGATTGGTTTACCAAATGCTATTGCAAGTGGTGATCGTTGGTTTGGTTGGTTTATTTATCTGTTTTATGAAGGTGCAGTTCCTTTTGTTGTCAGTCTATTTTGGTCATTTTCTAACTCAGTGACGTCACCAGAAACAGCTAAAAAAGGGTATCCTTTAATGATTGCAGCATCAAAACTTGGTGGTATGTTTACTGCTGGTTTGGCATGGATGTTATTAACTCCAACAGGAATCATTGGTAATATTGGCTTGACTGATGTTGCGATTCATCAACTCTTACTTGGTTTAGCATCAGTTATGTTATGCATTGCACCTGTTATTGTGTACTACTTATTAAAACTTGGTAATCAAGAAAATTTACATGGTTATGAAGCTGTGTATAAAGTTGAAAAAAAAGAAGAAGCAGATGGAACTGATCAAACAGGGATGTTTTCTGGTTTAATGATCATGTTTAAACAACCGTATATTTTAGCTATTTTTGCAATGATTTTCTTTTATGAATTGTTGAATGTTGTTATATCCGTGCAACGTCTTGTTATATTAAAATCAGCAGCAGAATCATTTAGTGGTTTTTCTGGAGCAATGTTTGAACAACGACTCATTATTCATGTTATCGGATTCTTTGTTTCGTTCTTTGGTACTCGAATTTTATTAAAAGTTCTGGGCGAGCGCGCATGCTTGTTATTAAATCCTATGTTTATTGGCTTGTTGCTTGTTTACTTTATGGTTATGCGCGATGCTCATGCCGTGTTAGTTGTGTATACAGGTCTTGGTGTTTTAAACTATGCATTTGCTTCTCCATTAAGAGAAAGCTTGTATATTCCAACAGTTAAAGATATTAAATATAAATCAAAATCATGGATCGATTCGTTTGGTATGAAAATATCTAAATCAGTCAGTTCATTATTTATTAAATCAGCTAAAAATGTTGTGCCAGGCACCGCTATGTTTAATGTTGTCTACATATCGTTTTTCTCAACCGTTATTGCACTATGGATTTTAGTTGCATGGTGGCTTGGCAGAAGATATTGTAAAGCTATTGAAAACAATGAGGTAATTGGGTTACAGTAAATCTTGTTGGTGCAATTAAGCTTAAATATAGTAGTTGCACCAATGCATTTTTTACAAAAAAAATGATATAAGGCACACCGGCCTGAAAATTTTCAAAGTTTTTGTAAAAAACGTAAGGAATGCTGTGCAGTGGTAAGGTAGTTTGTTCGTAAGCTTGTTGTTTATACAACGTATGTGTAATTATTTTATATCAGTTTGGGTTGTAAATATTGCTCTTTTTGTTATTTAAAGTAAACTTAAGTATGTATAGAAAACAAAGCATAATTTACGTGTAAATTAAAATGTTAATAGATCATTACTTTGTAATGTAAATTTTCATAAATCTTTTGAGTGTATACAAAAAAGATAAGCGCAGCGTAAGCGTATCAATGTAATGTATTTATAAAGTTATATCCTTGCAAAAGGAATTTTAAGGTGTTTTTATGATAGATTTTCGTGATTTAATTCAAGCTGGTTTACATTTCGGTCATCAGAAGTCTCGTTGGTGTCCAAAAATGGCTCCATACATCTGGGGACATAGAAATGGCGTACATCTTATCGATGTATCAAAAATTGCTTTCAACTTAGAAAAAGCAGCTAAATTCTTAGAGTCAGTTTCTGCTAAAGGCGAAACTATTCTTTGGGTTGGTACTAAAAAATCAGCAAAAAGCATGGTTGAATCTATTGGCCATAATTTAAATATGCCATACGTTAGTCATCGCTGGGTTGGTGGTACAATCACTAACTTCTACCAAGTTAAAAAAGCTGTAACAAAATATTTACATCTTTTAGATGTGATTAAAAAAGCTGATGAAAGCATGTACACGAAAAAAGAATGTGTAGTGTTCCAAAAAGCTGCAGACAGACTAGGTAAAACAGTTGGTGGTCTTATTGATCTTAAAATGCCAGTTGGCGCAATTGTGTTAATCGACGTAAGAAAAGAAGCTACTGCATTGCAAGAAGCTGTTTCTGCGGGTGTTCCAGTTGTAGCGTTAGTTGACTCAAACGTTGATCCAACAGGTGTTGACTATGTTATTCCAGGAAACGATGATTCACCAAAAGCAATTAAATTAGTCCTAGACTATTTAGCAGCTGCGGCGGCTCGTGGACTTGATAAAAAAAGTTTACAAGAAGAATCTGAAGCTATTGCTCAAGCATCAGACACAACAAGCAAAAAACCTTTTTTGAAAAAAGTAGTAAACGCTCCTAAAAAAGCTGAAACTCCAATCAACAAAAAATTTGCAATTGCTGAACAACAAGAACAATTAACAGCAGCTCTTGCAGAAAAGCTTGAAACAGAAAAGTAATTTTTTGAGCTAAGATAGCTTTCGCAGGAGAGATGTCTGAGTGGTCGAAAGAGCATGATTGGAAATCATGTATACCTGTTACAGGGTATCGAGGGTTCGAATCCCTCTCTCTCCACCAAAATATCTTACTTTATATTTTTAGCTTAGGTTAAAAATAATAAAGAAAGATAGTAGCTAAAGAATAAAAAATTGGGGAAGTTTATAAGAAGTATGATGTTTACTTTGTCAGGTCCGAAAGGAAGCAGCAAGAACACTTATATTTTTGTATGAACTTCCCCTTTTGTTATACCATTCCCTATCAATCGATAAAGATATACCATGGATCACATAGAACTTAATTTAACTCGCAAATGGCGATCAAAAAACTTTCAAGAAGTTGTTGGTCAACCTTTAGCCATTCGAATTTTACAAAACAGTCTCTATCTTAAACAGTTTTTTCCCGTATATCTTTTTTCTGGTCAACGGGGATGCGGAAAAACATCAACAGCTCGTATTTTTGCAGCAGCAGTGAACTGTGCTCGTCTTCCAGAATTTCAGGTCGATCCGCGTAAAGTAGCATTGCCTTGTTTGCAATGTGAGTCATGCGTTGCAATGAGCAAGTCTCAGCATCCTGATTTTATCGAAATCGATGCTGCATCACACACAGGGGTTGATAACGTACGAAACATTATTGATTCATCATCATTTTTACCATTATTAAGTCACAAAAAAATATATCTTATTGATGAAGCTCACATGTTGAGTAAGGCAGCTTTTAACGCCTTTTTAAAAATTTTAGAAGAGCCGCCAGCATCAGTGATATTTATTTTAGCAACAACGGACATGCAAAAGATTTTAGAAACGGTAAAATCACGATGTTTTCAGATATTTTTTGATCCTGTCGAACATCAAGTTATTCAAGACCATTTAGAAAAATTATGCATAGCAGAAAATATCCAGTTTGATGAGCAGGGTCTTTCGGTCATAGCTCGCCAAGCAGATGGTTCGGTTCGTGATGCGATTAATCTCTTAGAACAAGTACGATTTGCAACAAAGAAAGTTTCTAAAGAAGCAGTTCTATCGATTCTTGGACATATTGATGAGTCAACATTATTGCAGTTGTTTGAAAAAATTCTGACGTGCAATGTGCAAGATTTATTACAGTTTTGTAGTTCGTTAGAAAAATATGAGATTTCGGTTGAGTACATTTGGGCTCAATTAATAGAGTTAGTGTACGATGCAATTTTAATAAAGTATCAGGTGCAACCACGACAATTCACTGATTTGTCAGCAGGGCATATACTGTTTATTGAAAAATCTGATCTTGGAATGTTAACTGCATTATTTGAGATGTTGTGCAGCCAAGAACAGTATCTTGCAAAAACAACCAAGAAATTACGATTCCTTGAAATGATGTTGTTAGTACATATATCACAAGAGAGTCCTCAGGGAACAAAAAAAAAAAATAAATCATTTGTAAGCGGTAACGAACAAAAACATCAATCAGATGAACAAGTTATAACACCAGAAAATCAATGGCAGCAGTTTATCAGTCATACCAAAGTTTTTGATGATCTTGTTTTGGTTACGATGTTTCATGATGCAAAATTTATAGAATTTGATGCAACAAGTAATCTGTTGACCGTCTCATTTTTGAAAAAATTTACGATTTTTAAAGATCGTTTAGAGCAAGAAAAAAAAGTATGGCATGTCGTTTTGCAAAATGTATTTGGGCACCAAGTTCAATGCAATTTTACATTTGAGCATGTCAGTGAAAATATAAAACCGGTTGCAGTGCAAGATCGTAGTGTAAGAATTGAATCAACACCGCCGTCATCATCACTGACACCGTCTCGTTCAGTAGGTAACAAATTAGATATATCCGATACAAATAGATGGCAACTTGCAAATGAGTTGATACAGCATTTTGATGGGATAATTACAGAAATTAGTGGGAACATGTATGAGTAAGTTAGCAAACGTTGTTTTAGTTGGTAGAACAAACGTTGGTAAATCAACGCTGTTTAACAAAATTACCCAAAAACAACGAAGCATTGTATTAGATCAAGAAAACGTAACTCGTGATTGCATCATGGAAGATGCTGAATGGAATGGCGTAGCATTTAATCTTGTTGATACTGGTGGAATTTCGCTAGTTAAAAAACAAGATTATATCTCTCAACAGGTATACGACAAAGTAGAACATATGATTGAAGAAGCTTCAGTGCTTTTATTGGTCTGCGATGTTCAAATCGGGATTACTGGGGAAGACCAACGTATTGCTCGTAAATTATTAAAATTACAAAACGATACACGTAAAGTATTTGTGGTGGTTAATAAAGTTGAAAACGCAGAAACAAGACTGCGTGTGCATGAATTTGAGCAATTAGGATTTTCTCAAGTTTTTGGCGTATCATCACACCATTCTCAAGGAATTGGGGATCTACTTGATGCGGTAACACAAGTTGTGCATGCTGCAACACCAAATTTTACGCGTGGACCATTAATTCCACGAATCACCTTGGTAGGGCGTCCAAACGCAGGTAAATCATCATTGATTAACTGTTTATTAGAAGAAGAGTTTGCGATTGTTTCTCCAGTAGAAGGGACAACCCGTGAAGCTTTAAAACGTAAAATTCAGTTTAATAAATCATCATTTGAGCTTGTTGATACAGCTGGTATTCGTCGCCAAAAAACGGTAGAAACTGGTTTAGAAACGATGATGGTAAAAAATAGTTTACAAGCTATTCGTCACGCGCATTTAGTTTTATTAATGATGGATGCAAGCGAACCACATCTTTCTGCACAAGTTTTAAAACTTGCAGAATATGCATTTGAAAACGGTTCAGCGCTTATTTTATTAATTAATAAATTAGATTTATTTACCAAAGAAATGAACGAGCGTCTTGAAAACAGTATGCTTGAGTATGAATTTATTATGAAAAAAATTGAAGTGTTAAAAATTTCATGTCTTGATGGTAAAAACATCGGCAAAATTTTACCACTCGTAGAGACGGTGTGGGAACGACACTCAACAAAATTCCCAGAAAATTATTTAACAGAGCTGTTCAAAAATGCATTACTACGTGCTCCATTGTACAAAGCAGGTAAAATATTAACATTTTACAAAGCAGTACAGGTTGGTGCAGCGCCGATGCGTATCGAATTAGTGGTAAGAAACCCTGAATTCTTTGGTCAAATGCAATTTTCATTCTTCGAAAACGTGTTACGTAAAGAAGTCAACATGAAAAGTATGCCGATCGAATTTAAGGCTCGTACCAAAAAAGGACCTGTTGTTTAACAGATTGTTTATATAAGTATTATGAAAAAGCGCTCACTATAAAAATATAGTGAGCGCTTTTTACATTAAAATGTTTTATACAATTGGTACAAATACATAATAAGTAGTATCAATGGAATCTTTTAGATATAAATTTAGTGCAGAATTTTGTACATAACCTGTAGGTGCACCTACTCTTGATGATCTTGTACCAGTTCTTTCAATAAAATTTGATGGTTTGCCATACAAATTTTTTGTATTGGTAGAGCTACTACTTTGAGTAATATGACCATGATTTGTTTGTTTTGACAGTGTTCCTATTTTTTCATATGTTGAATCATTAGATTTGTCAATTTTTGTTACATCAGTATAAGATTTAATCATTTTATTTGTTAATGAGTCTCGTATGATAGCATTGTTTGTGTTTTCATCCCAATAACCAGTACCTTCTAAAGAAGGGTAAAATGTTTCTGCTGAAATATTTACAAAACCGACAATCATTGCCAAAGCCATAATTTTTTTAGTCATATTTTTCATACATTATCCTTTTTTATATGTTTATTATGCATATTGATAGTATCAGATGCTATCTGTAAAAGTAAATAGAATTGTATTTTTGTTTCACGCTGAAACTTTGTTGATCGGTGCAAAAATAATAGCATAATAGTTTTAACTGATACTCAATATAGAGTATGATCATTGCGTTGATATCATATGTGCTTTTTAATAAAGGATATTTCATGCACATTAAAATTACGTATCGAGCTATGGATCATAGCGCAACCATTGAAAAATATGTACGCGCTGAAGTTGCAACGTTTGAGCAGCTTTTTAAACGAGAAGAAGGTAAACCATCTGTTGAAGTTATTTTGCAGGGTCATACAAAAGAAAATCATTTTACCGTAGAATTTGTGGTGAAAAGTGGTGCTTACAGTGCGTCTGCACGTGTAGAAGGCAAAGATGTTTTTGCAACTATCCATGATGCAACTCATAACATCACGCAACAAATTATCAAGCAAAAAGGTAAAATGCTTGATAAAGAACATCATCGTCCAAAGATGCAATAACGAATGATTTTTTAGAATTACAAGGGGAGCTTTATGCTTCCCTTTTTTGTTTACGTTTTTTAATCAATTTTTAATGGTAAGACTTGGCTCATAGTTTTTATAAAACATCATGATATCGGCATGATAGATTATTTATTGTATGTAAAAAAGCGTTTTGTGGCCGCCGCCACCCTGTTTCCGGCTGTGTCCGGCGTAGCTTTATGCGAAGCCTGGGAGATGAGCAAAGCGATATCGTAGGTTATTTTTCATTTCTCATATTACGTTTTTTTCTCTTGAAAATACAGCTATCGTTTTATAGATATTAATTGCAATAAGGCCTTTTTACAAGCAATTTAACCCTTTTGTAGAGCCATTAATTACAATTCGTCATAATAAAAAAACATTCTCTTTTTTTGCTTGAATAAACAACTATTTTTCCATACAATGACTTGAAATCATTGATCTTTTACAGGAATATTGTATGAAAAAATGGTATCTGGTTGTAGTTGTAATACTATGTTCGCTGGTGTATGCAGACAAAAATAATGATGATTTTAATCTTCATGCAAATTCATGGTCGCCTGCTTTAAACCAACCCGGAGGTGCTACGCGTAAATATGTTAATAGTGTTGATGGCATGGAATGTTTTATTACGGAGACTGACTCTAAAAAAATTATAACATCCTACGATTGTTATGGTAATAAACTTCATACGTTTGATCTTTTTTATGGGAGTAGCCAAGAATCTGATTTTTTAAGTCTATTTCCTCAAGCAGCTGGCAGTTCTTCAGGACATTCTTCTCCTCCGTTACCTACAAATTATAACACCCCGCGTCTTAGTTCACCTCAGCAATTACAACAATTTATTGAGCATCAAGAAAATGCTCGGCCAGGCAAGCGAGCTCGTAGTTTTCAGAATTCTATTACGGATCAACAAATTTTATCCAATCGCTATTTAGCTGGTGATGCAACCGATGAAGAAGTCAGGGCTTATTATGAAAATTTAGCTGTTGCTCAAGCATATGCAGAGCAACAAGAACAAGATCGATTACAAGCAATTGCTGATTTAAAAGCATTACAGAAACGGCATGCACAGGAATGGAATCAGCTTCGTGCGCAACAACATGCAGCTCTTGCTCAAGAAAAAAAGAATCATAAAGATAAACATTATATTAAACGATTGCGCGCTTCTCAAGAGCAAGCGCGCAATGAACTTTTGTTACAGCAATATGCTGAAAATCCTACCATGGCAAAATATTTTTATCTTGGATGTAAAAATATGAAAGATGGAGTATCCTCTCTTTTTGGGACACAATACAATCCATTACCAACTCAACAATCTACAATCATCAGCCCAGATCAGATTGAAGAAGATAGAGCTTTAATAACCTATGCACAACAGCACATAGATACTCATGCAAGATCATTAGATGATGAATATAATCTGCTTGATCAATCAAAAAATCTTTCTCATCCATCACCTCAAGATGAAGTTGAGTTGCAAAATATCCATGATGAACATGTTGAACTCCTTGCAACTATTGCTGAGAATGCGCCGCAAGAATTTATCGATGTTATGCAAGATCGATTGCAAGCTTTGCATGATTCATTACAAAATCCTACGCCTCGTGTTGTAAATTATCATTTACAAGATGATACCATCAAGACGCTGCAGGCGTATAATATTGATCCTGCAATTTTTCTGAGCACTGACGGAGTTGCAATTCATCAGCAGCTTACGCAAGAACTTGTTGATATGCTTGATAATCTTGGTGCAATAGCGGTAAAGAATCCCACCAATATTGCTATGCAAGAAAGTTCTTTAATGTGCGCACAAGTAGCTGCATTGGCTCAACAAGAAAATAAAATTCATCATCTTGCACAAGCAGTTAGCGCTACCAATTGCACACACGGGCTATTCCATTATCTTGATGGATTAACACAGCATGGCTTTGAAAAATGTGAAAGTATGATGCAATCGTTAGCATATTTTTCGACCGAGCTTGCAAAGTATACCGGATCTGTAGCACGTGGTACAGCCCAAGGAATTATCGCAACAGAAATCAGCTCTGCTGCCTTGGGGGCAGTTGGCTCTCTTGCGTCAAGCTGCGCGCCTGTGTTAACGGCTACTATCAGCTCAGCAGCATCTGCAGCTATTATTCCGATTGTATTAACAGCAGGATGTGTGTGCGCTACTGTTGCAGTTGGGGAACTTGCGCAACTTGGGTATTTTTATGCTACGGACCAGATGGTATCGTTTCATGAAGAGTGTGCCGGTATAACTAAATTTGCATCACAGTTTTATGATTTTAATCAAACGAGCTATCAACATGTTGAAAATGTTTCTCAAGCAGTAGCAACCGTAGTCTGGCCGAGGAAAGGTCAAGCAATCGTCAATGCATTGCAAGGCTTGCAGACCGTTCATTGTGATTTATATGTTGCAGGCGAAAAATTAGTTCAAAAATCTTTTGCGACAACCAAAGACGTAGTTGCTCGAGCACAATCGATGGTTGAACATCATCAGCTCGATGCATTTAATGGTTTGTATAAAAAAATTATGGGCGAGCATTATTTCGATTTTTTTAAGAAAGAGCAGCTCAAGTTAGCAGGGGTACTAGATTCGGTCAGCATGCACGATCTATCATTATTCTTGCCTGCAAATACCCACGTATTGCTACAAAAAAGCATTGAAGAAAAAATTATAACTTCTGGTGTGAGTCAACTTGGCCAACATGCTATTGAATCTGCAAACAAGTTAACGCCTGAACAAATGGCTGATTTTATCGCATGTCATAGCCACGAAGTTATAGCTCTACAAAACACCGTTCAGCAAGAAATTATGCAACAGCTCAATCGTGTGCAGACGGTAGTTGATCTTACCATTCCGATAAGTTCAGCACGAGCTGTACAATTAGCAGAGCTTGCTCCTTCAATTCGCCAACTGCAAGAACTTGCAAAAAAGACTGCTAACTTTACCAACATGCATGAATTGATACAAGAAGATATCATGTATCTTAATCGAGTGTATAATTTGCAGACCTATAAACAAGAGCTTTTAAAGTTTCTTCAAGAACATAGACCATTTTTTATCTATGAAGGGCAAAAATATTATGTTGAAGATGTTGCATCGTATCACATTCATGCTGGAGATTACTTTTTGAAGCATAATCCTGATGGAGGTCATTCTAATTATGGAGGAAATAAACTTGACCACTTTAGTTCACAGCTTATAAAACATGGTCCAGCTGGAAGTAAAGATCTATTGTTTACAAATCCAAGAAATAAAAATCGAACTAAAAAATCTTCTATATATCCTGAAGCTTGGTCAGAGTTGTTATGTGATTTAAAAGCGATAGAAGCAATGACGAGTAATCAAATTTCCATAAAAAAAAGTGATGATTTGAAAATGATTAATATAACTGGATTTACACCAGAAAAAATTGAAATAAAAATATGTTACGATATAGCTAATAAAAGAATTAAAACTCATCATCCTTTAATCTAACGTAGGTTTTTAATGAAAGAATATTTATTTTTATATAAAGAGTTTAATAATAGATACTATAGCATTGTAAATCATCCAAATACTTCATTAAGATTTTTAAGTACTTTTCTGGCAGAAGATTTTAGGCCTTGGGATACAGATTTTTTAATTCAACCGATAAATCTCTATAATGACAATTTTATTTATCATGATTTTGAACAAAGAATGTTGTATATAGGATTTTCTGAATGGTCTTTATCTGACGGAGAAATGCACTGTCCTGATGAAGAAGAATTCCCTCAGTATGTCAATGAAACTAACAGCTGCAAAATGAGTGTTGATAATTTTATGGAATTTAGACAAAGCTGGATTGCAATAAAAAAGAATCTTCCTGATTTTGTGTTACTCTACCGTGATGAGTTAGATTGGGTTCATTGTAGAGGTTTTGCTACACAAGCTGATATGGAATTATTTGTAAAGAACTATACAGTTCAAGTTGCCCATTAACAGATAGTTGCATACGTTATATTTATGAAATAAACAGAGTAAGTAATGACCCCGGACTGAAGTCCAGGGCTTTCAAAAATGAAAACGGTCATTCATCCCCGGGCTTAAAAGACCCAGGGTTTTCTGACCTGGGTAATAAAAATAGAAGGGAGCAGCTGCTCCCTTCTATCATATATTGATGTTCTAGAATTATTGAACGAACTTTTTAAGTTGCGCAATAAAAAGTTCAATCGTCATGCTATACGGTTCGCTGGTCCATTTTTCAAGCACCGTTTCAGTCGTTGGATCAATTAAAAGCATCGTTGGCTGCGCGTAGACTTTATACTGTTCTTTGAGCATTGCGTAGTCAGGGTTATTACTATGCGTTGCATCAATTTTTACAAAGGTAATAATGTCTGCAGTTGCGCGATTAAAATCATCATTTTTAAATACTTTTTTATCAATTGCTTTGCAGATTGTGCAATGGTTTGCCCAGAAATCAACAAATAATAATGTTTTATTTTCTCGAGCGGTTGCAAGAGCAGTTGCATAATCAGCTTGCCATGCAACTGATTTTTGCGTATTGATCGTCTCTTTGTAAAAAGTCTTTTCGTACGATTGCATTGCCATTAACATGGTTGCACCAATCATGATAATGCTGATTCCGTTGTACACATTTTTTGTGGTAGGGCTACTGTACGCACCAGGACCTGCAAGATAAAATGATGCAGTAAACATGGTAAATGCAGTGAACAACCAGTACACAACAGCAACTGGTAAAATATTTGAAAGGTAGTAAAAACAGGTTGCAAGCATAAAAAAGCCAAGTGCTTTTTTAATCTCGACCATCCACATACCAGATTTTGGTAACAAGTACAGTGAGTTTGAAAATGTTCCAATAACAATAAGTGGGAAGCTTAAGCCAATACCAAATGAAAATAACAGCATAAATCCTAAAATGTTATTACCCATCGTTGCAACGATACTTAAAAGCAAAGCTAACCCAGGTGATACGCATGGGCTTGCAATGGTTCCACTAATCGCACCAAATAAAAATGCTGACATGTACGGACCAAAGCTTTTGTAGAGTTTGATTTCGCCTTTCATGAATGGCGGAATGTACATATCTATCACACCAATCATCGTCAGTGACATGTAGCCAATAAACAGCACGAGTGCAATTACAAACATTGGTTGAGATAATAATGATCCAAATGAGCTTCCTGCAACGGTCGCAAGGAGTCCAAGGCATGCAAAGGTTGTTGCCATACCACATGCATAGCTCATAGAGCCTAAGAAATTAGACAGCAATGATTTTTTACCATGGCTGTGCAAAATACCAATTGTTATAGGAATCATTGGGTAAATGCATGGTGTTAAGCTGAGTAAAAGACCTAAGATAAGTGCCAGTAAAATTTGAGCCCATGGCGTCTGTGTTGTTTTAACAAGATTTTGAAAATAGCCAACCCATGAATGATCTTCTTGAAATTTTGTTTGCTGAGCAACTGGCATTGCAACGATGTTGGTCGTTACTATTGGTTGATCTTCAGCTATGTGATTGTCAAATTGTAGCGGGAAAATAGCATCTTTTAAGCTATTTTCTAACGTTGAAAGATAGCTAATATGCAATGAACCATCAACTTTTTGTTGAGGTTTTGTGCATGTAATGCGCGTTGTTACGATAAAATCTTGATCGTATACTTGTTTGTCTTGTTTAAATTCAGGGATATATTTTTTTGTTGCAGGAACATTCGTAGAACTGCCTATAACTTGCAAGTCAGGATTATTGACTGAAATATTGAGCGTTCGTGCAAAGATTGCTTCATTTTCTTGCAGTGTAAAGGTTACTGCAATATTTTGGTTGAGCTCATCAAGTTGCGTAACTTTATACGAAAAATCAACAGCATTGAGCATAAGCGTTGAGCAGAGCAAAAAAAAGCTTATAATTTTTTTTGATTGTTTTACATAGAGTGGATATTGATGTTGCATACGGTCATTCATAAAATTCCTTTTAAAAAATATCATTTTGTTTGGTATACGGAAGAATTGCAATACAGCCGTTATGAGCAGTCATATGCAATGCTGATGCTGGCGTTCCAATTGAGCCATCAGCAGTTTGACGAAACTCTTTCCATGCAGCTGCATCAAGTTTGGTTGTTTTACTGCTCAGAGTTATAGGGATATCAGATGTTATTTTACCTTGAGGAGCACAAGCATGAACATGTGTATTACTAGTTGCTGTCGTATAAAATTCAATATTTCCTTTATCAGTTTCAAGGTTGCATATTTTATCTGCTTGCATGCTATCAGTTCGCATGCAGATTAAACCATTGCCAGTGTGCGCTTGCAGGTTATCGTGAGGGTTGAGTAATTTTATATCTCCAGCACCCGTTGCAAGATCTAAGGTCCCGTATACATCTTTTACGACGATGTCACCTTGCTTGGTTTTGATAGTAATGTTGGTATCATGCGGGACTAAAATATTAAAAAGGACCGATCCTTTTATTTTAGAATCAAGAAAGGTTGTATGAATTTTGATACTGTTGTCGATACACTCAATATCAATGTTAATATCTTTGATGGTAGCCTGTGGGGCTGTTGTAATAATTTCTAGAGCTATAGTTTTTTGTTTCCAACTATTAATAATCACTGCGCCTTGTTCATTGTTGATAGCAATGAGTTGCGCTTTGTCAAACTCTTTATGCATAATAAGTTCAGTGGTATTATTTATTTTTGTTACAATGGTGTCGATCCATGTATTCCAAAAACTATGCATCACCTGCGTTGATGATAAAAGTGCCATGGTTACGCAAACGTGATAAAATTTCATGAACGTATCTCCTTGTATAATAAAAGAGCGATAATATGAAAATTCTTAATGCAATTCAACTTAGTGTATCCAAGATAGTAAAAAAGCAAAGGTTCGTAAAAAATATTTTTGCAGCAATCCATGAACATGGAGGTAAAGTTCTTTTAGTTGGGGGAGCTGTTCGTGATCTTTTATTAGAAAAAACATCTCAAGATCTTGATTTTGAAGTGTATGGAATTCCCCTAGAAAAATTACAAGAAATCTTAGAATTACATGGCCCGGTCAGCTTTGTTGGCAAATCGTTTGGAGTGTTACGTTTACATGGCCTTGATGTTGATTGGTCACTGCCACGAAAAGACAGCTCCGGTCGCCATCCCGTCGTTGCTTACGATCCGTACATGAGCTATGAGCAAGCTTTTATTCGTCGAGACCTGACAATCAATGCCATGGGAATAGACATGCAGACGTATGAACTCATTGATTTGTATGGTGGTTTACATGATCTGCAGCATAAAATTTTACGAGCGCCTGACCTAGAATTTTTTGTACAAGATCCATTACGATTATTGCGCGTCATGCAGTTTGTGGGTAGGTTTGAGATGTTAGTTGCTCAAGACTTATCAGATGCGTGCAAACAGGTCGACGTCAGCAAAGTGTCACAAGAGCGCATCGAACAAGAATTTTCGAAGCTTTTTTTGCAAGCAGCACATCCATCACTTGGCTTACAGTGGCTTGTAGCAATAGATCGATTCCATCACTTTTTCCCGGGAATTAAGCTGACTGAAGAATTAACTGCAATGATCGATCAAGCTGCACAACAACAGCATAATTGTGATCAAAAAAAATTAGCCTGCATCTGGGCTGTTATCGCAGGCTCTTTGCCACTGTATACTCAGCGTTCTGAAATACATCTGGTACAAGCAACTTATGCTGATAAACAACCCGTCATGCAGTTCATGAAAAAATTAACTGGGCACCAAAAACTAGTCAGCATGATTGCAGACCTTGTCTGGTATGCACCTATGTTATCAACTGATCTGACTGATGCGCAACTCAAGTGGCTTGCAGTCTGGTTGAGCCCAGATACCTCTTTGCGGCTGCTCGTGCAGTATGCAAGATTGCAACAAGGTGATACTGACAACATAGCTCTTGTAAAAAATCGAATTGAGCACTTAGGAATTTTAGATAGGCCAGTGCAACCGTTACTGACTGGCAAAGATTTGCTTGATATTGCACAAGGTCCTGCGCTGGGAAAGCTTGTTAAAAAAGCATACCAACTGCAGATCGATCAAGGTATCGTTGATCGATTTGTTCTCAAAAATTTGGTTCACACAACATAGTCTTATTATTTCTGTTATACATGAGTGTTACATTTTATGACCTTGTAACACGTGTTTTCTGTCAGGGCACACTGTTATGTTTGATCATGTATAACAGAAATGATTTTTTTAGACTCAGTACAAAGTATTTCACGCTGAAACTATAATGTCGATTGGCAGCTTATTATAAAGATTTTTAAATTTGACTTATGGTGTAAATAAGTTCAAATTTAAAATAATAAGTATGTTCTCTTCACGATCGGGTTGTTATGTTTCAGGTTCAAATTTTTATGTTGTATTTTATCTTATTTTTCTCACACCTTCTAGCAGAAAATCCTTTAACAAAAAATATAGCTGTGCATAAAGTTATGCAGTCACGTCAAGTAGTTGTATCTCAAAATCAGGAACAAACGCAGCTTGCTCAAGATTCATTATCACGGGATCGAAAATCAGATGTAGTTGCTTTAATACTTTACCAAAAAGAAAAGAATCAAGCGCTAGAATTGAAGTTAGAGATAACAAATGAAGCAATAACATTTGATATCGATGCAGTAACGTCTTACATTGTGTATTTCATCAGTAAGCAAAAAGAAGCATTCAAAAGGCTATTGATATCTTTTTGTGATAAAGATGATGGTATGTGGGTTCAGCTTGAGGATGTTTATTTTAATGGCAGATATTATAAATATCATGTTTTATCACAAGCTGCAAGAAACGGTACACAGTGGGATAGTTGTACTTTATCGCCTTATGATAAAAATCTTCATTACTTACATTTTGAGGATAGAAAACAGTTAGAAGCTGCTTTAGGTGGTGGAGCTTCAGTTGATTATATATATCAATTGGCAGGGCTTTATCCTGATGGATCGCCATATTCAGGTGACATGGTAGTAAGTAATTCTCCACAAGAAAAGCCATCAGGTCGAGTGCCAAAGCTGTCATCAGATGGAACGCCATTGTCAAAGGGTGCTCAAGGTAATGGCCAAACAGGGTCTGGCGATGGATCAACTACAGATCCTCAGGCAAAGTATCAAGTAAATCAACAAAAATCAGTATCGCAACCATTAAATTCACAATCATCGCTGTACAATCCAGGTACCTTGCAAAAAACTGACACACAGCAAGCAATCACTGAAAACAATATCAGGAACCAAGATTTAAAGGCGTGTGCAAATTTTGAGAACTATCTTAGCAATAAATATCCTGAGTTAGAAAGTTTGATTTTGCAGGATAGGAAAGATGTATTTAATGCTCACAATGGAGTAATGAGTACATACAAATCTGAAAATCCAGGAAGGGTTGTTAGCTTTTTTGGTAAAAAACCTGAAGTGCATGATAGTTATACTTCTCAGCAAGTTGAATACGCACAGCGTATTTTAAAAGAAGGACAAAAAAATCCTCATCGTCATAGAGCTAAAGCGATTCAACAAGCAAATAAAATTATTCAAGTTGATGCAGTTGCAAAAGCAGAAGCATTAAAAAAAGAGCAAGAACGAAAAGCTGCTGAAAAAAAAGCTGCAGATGAAAAAAAGGCTTTTGATGATCAGCAAGCTAAATTACATGACATGCAAAAAAAGCAGAAAAATAATCAACCTGTATCACAAAAACCTCCCATTAAGAGTTCGAATAATTCTTTTGGTACACAGGTATTGCAAGCTGCAGTCTCAGCCTATATACAAGATTGTCAGCAAGGAGGTTTGCAAAGAAGAGAACATGAAAGAAACATGCAAGAAGAGCAGTATCAAGCTGTTACATATCAAAGGTACCTACAACAAAGAAAAATTGAAGAACAGCGAACAAATCTTATTCAGCAAAAATATATCCAAGAAAAAAAAGCTGAAATAGCTTTTTTAGATCAGCAGGGGTATACGTACGAACCATCAGAGCAAGATTTTATAGAGTTAGTAGCAAATCAACTTCGTTTAGAATCTGCTCGAAACAGTTATAGTTCGATGAGTAGCTTGTCATACGATTATTTGATGAGTAGCAAGTCAAGCAATCTTAAAAAAATCATAGCGGATAGTGATGCAAAGGTTGCGTATCTACAAAATAAAATTGCAAAAGATCGATACGATTGGCATGCAAAATCGTTGCAGGAAATAGCTGGTACCAGCAAATCGGGAAGTACAGCTGTTCAACAAGCAAAAAATAGTCGATTGGTAGATGCTCACAATATAGATGATTTTGCATCATCAAAAATATTGATAAAAGATTCTGAACATCGTTATACCATGCCAAGTTCTGTTGCGAACGCTATTCGTGGCAAGCTTATTGATCGTGATAATGAATATTCTGGCAAAGTCAGTGCAGATGAAATTACTATCATAAATTATATGCTTGATGCGATGGGTAAAGCTAACAATAGTATGACGGTTGAATTTGCTCAAGCAGGCTTGCAAGCTTGTGATGATGCTCAGCATGCAAAGAGCGATCAAGAGCGTGCTTACCATAAAGAACAAGCGCAGCTTTATTATAACAAAATAAAAAATAGCCAAACTAACTATTCACTTGCAAATAAAGCAACACCAGTTCAAGCATCTGATCTTGCTACCATGTTGCAAAATTATAACAGCGTTATCGGTCAGCATAAAAATGCAGCAGCATTAGATTCTCAAAAAAACCATAACCCGTTTATTGACCGGCTTGAAAAACGAGCACAAGCGATAACGCAATCGCAAGAGCAGCTACGTACCAACAAGCTTGTGCGTGCTGATTTTAAAATGAGTTCACAAGCTCGTGGTTATTTAATGGCCAATCATCTTAATTATGCAGCATTTGATCCGTCTGAAGGAACAAGCATTCAGCATTGTTTAACGCAAGAAAATTTAGACATTATAGAATCAGCGGTTCAAACTGCTCATCGTTATGAACACCAGCCAGAGACTAAAAAAATTGTTAAACAGATTTGTAATCAAGCAATCACCGCGCAACAACTTAATCAAAGATCGCAGGTGCAAGCAGCAGCTTTGCTAACTGATTTAAACTATATCAATGCTTATTTTGCACAAATCCCTGAGGGTCAAAATATATTCTTAGATCTTGCGATTGGCACTGCACAAGGGCACGCTCAATTTTTATGTAAATGGGCACATTTTTTTAAAAACTTGTACCAAGATCCACGCCATTCTGTTCATGAAATGGGCAAAGACTTACGTGCTATTGCAAATGCTTTATCTGGTGTAGCATCTGCAGTCTATGATTTTACACCGTTAGCAACCAATATTGATACGGCGTTCGATTCTTTTGGATTTCAACCAGATAAAAATAAAAATGCTGATGGTACTGTAAAAACTTATGCAGATCAACGCAGCCTGAAAAAAATGCAGACGATTGAACATCTTCTTTCTACAAGTCGTTCGTTTGTTGAATATATCCAAAAAAGCTCTTTACGCAAAATCACCACAGATACAACAGAATTCGCAGATGGCATGGCGGTTGATGGGTACCTTACCCACAAAGCAATGACGTTAGCCGGTTCGTTAGCACAGCAGGTAGGGCAAAATATTAGTCTAGCAGGTGATAGCATGTATAATCTATTACCGCCTGAGCTCATGGATGATGTTGTGACCTATGCAACAACATGCAAGGGTGACACACTTGCCTTGACTGAAAAAACAGCTATTGATCTTGGAGCAGCTGCAGTACATCAAGCAGCTGTAAATAAAGCTCTTCAAGCTGAAAAAATTGCTGAAAAGAAGAAATTAATTAATAGTACTGTCAATAAAATTACCAAGACAAATCAACAACATATAACAAATTTTACAAAATCAATGGAATCTCATCTTGTGTATGACAAAGTTCTTAATCCAGAGCGGCTTAAAACTATTAATGATATACCACAAATTAATTTATACAGAGACTTTACGAATAATTTTAGCCCAGAAGGTTTAGCTAAATTAAAACCAGAAGAAATTTTACATCTTAATTTATGTGAATGGTTGGAGCCTCGGGCAAGAGCTATAAATGAAAATTTGAAAAAAACGGGTGGAATTAAAATAGTTGAAATAAGAGATTCTATACAATGTGTTACAGATATTCATGAATTTGATTTATTTCATTCATTATTGGGTGATGTCAAACCAGGATCAATTCGTTCTCATACTTCTGGAGGACATTTAATGATCCCTGAATTAAAAGCAGCTCTTTTAGATATAGCTGAAATTAAACATGTTAGAAATGAATTTTTTGATATGGCAATTCAGTATGCCGGAAGAGAAGCAGATGCATATATAAATAAAACTTTTTTTCCTTTCGGGACATCGGTAGAAGAGGCTGTTGAAATAATAGAAAGAAGTATTAAAATGCCTAAAAAAATAGATTTTGATGTAATCAATAATATAGGAAGAGTCCCTGTTTATATTACAGATACATTAGATAATGAATTTGGTATTTATATATATAAAGGGGTTGCAAGATTTTATCCGATGAGACCTATAAAATAAAGGCGGTTAATAATGATTATTAAAGATAGTACACAATTAAGATACAGCGTAGGATTTCATGTTTTTTTTACTATAAAGCCTGAGATACAAACTTCTATTTGTTTAGTTAATATATTTTTTAGGGAAAATTTACGTTATCTTAAAGATGAAGATGAATTAAATTTTAAACAAAATATAAAAAAACTTTTAGAGCATGGGATGGGATTTGAAAATATTTATGTGAGTGTTGATCAGGTTCATCATTTAGTATATCTGAGTGAGTATGAGAATGACTTCTATCGATCAATAAGTGATGAAATAGAAGCATTGCTTGAAGAGCAAAATTTTATAGAACTTTGTAAAATTGGATTTTTAGATCACGTCGTTTTAACAAAAGATAATTTACATGATGTTATACTAATATGGGATAAAGCTTTAAAAGAGCAGTCACCTTTTCTTTTACTTTATCTTGATGATAAGAGTTGGTACAATGTGTTGCCATTTGAGACAGAAGAAGCTATGCAAAAATTTGTAGCTGATCATACTCAGCACGAAACTATCTAAAGTAATTAATTTGTAAGGCGCATTTCATTTATTTGATTGTGCCTTATTTCTTTTGAATTTCTCAATGAGCATTTTATAAAAACCATTGTACGATTTCATCCTGTAAATCCTAAATCTATTAAAAAATAAAGAAATGTTATTATGAAAATTAAACAAACAGCTCAATTAAGATTTAATATAATTTTTAATCGTTTTTTTCCTGCAAAGCGGACTATAAATAAGCCTATATCTTTTATATATTTATTTTTTTTAGATGCGACTGGAGCAATTTATGGAGCTGGAGTTGAAAATTATATAGAGGAATTAAAGACTATTTACAGAGAAGGTATGAATTTTCAAATGATCGAATTGAGTTTGGATTATGAAAATCAACTTGCTTATATCAATGAACCATTTGATAATTCAAAAAAAGAAATAACTCCTGAAATAGATGCATTAATAGAATCTCAAGCAACAGTAGAGCTTTGTCGTAGAGATTTTATGGGATACGCTGTTATGACTCAGGATAATTTATTTCATTTGTTGCGAGCATGGAATAAAATTTTACATAAAAATTCTTTATTTGCTTTAATTTATCTTGATGATAAAGATTGGTATGATGTATTGCCATTTGACACGCAAGAGGCTATGGAGAAATTTGTAGCTGATCATACACAGCAAGAAATAGCTGAAAATAAGTAAATAATAAGGCGCAATTCATGAAGTGAATTGCGCCTTGTTTTCTGTTCAGCAGTAATTTTTTGGAATGAATTATTTGTTAAAATTTTTTAACATAACCATTAATGCAGCTTCCCCATCGCATAAAATAAGAGCACGGGCTTGTTCTTCGCAGACGGTTGGAATTCCTTCAGCATTTTGTTGAGCGTCTTTTTTGATGCTTTCTAAACATTTGCTAAAATTTGCTTCTGCCTTAAGATATTTTAATCGTTTATTTGCTTCTTCTGTTCTAACTTCTGCTTCTGCTTGTTTTGCGATATCTTCTTTTTTTGGAAACATCCAGTCATATGCAACAGTTCCAGTTTTCAAAAGAGCAGCGCTTGTAAGACCTATTACACCCTTATTAATTTCGTCCTTATTAGCCTCTGCTTGTTTAGATAATTCTGAACAAATTTGATCGCTGTTTTGAGTAATTTTTGTCCATATATACCAGCTGTTTTCTGAGATATTTGCAATGACATAGGTAATTAATTGATTTATTGGTTCATCTGAAGCATGCAATGATTGGCTGTTTGAAACAGCTGTTAATAGTAACAGATGTAAGATAAATTTTTTATACATTTTTAAAATTCCTTGAGTGTTATTTGAAAAGTGATTGGTATCGGTATGACAACAAATTAACTGCTTATTAGTACATTAATTTTTAAACTATGCCTTTCATATTTAATTGATGAGTGATGGGATATTGAATATTTCATTGTGCTATAATACATTGCTATGTGCACTGTTAATTTCGATCAAGATTGATATTTTCTAACAGCTTAATTCCATATGAATTGCACTTGGTGATAATTTATTCAAATTGAAAACATTGATTGAGTCGTGTTCTATATAATAATAATATACGACTACAGAATGTTCGTCCAGTAGAAATAAAGAAGATTGTAAACATATTAAATTCGATTCACATGCATTATTTATTGATGTATTCTGTAACATAATAAAGTGCTGTTAAAAAATATTTTTAAATAAATTTATAAAGGTTAAATTCGTGATACATTTTACAAAAAAATTCTATGCAATGATGTTTGTTGTCTTTTGCATGTCGAACATTATGCAGTCACATGACATGAGTGATGAAGAAGGCAGAACAGAAATTATGAATTATGTGATAGCGATAGAAAAAGAGATTGCATTAAAAAAGTCTGAACTCGAAAAACTTTGGAGTACTTATTTTTATACTAAAATAACTGTTACTAATAATGCGCTTATTAAAGATACAGGCATGCAATATTATGATTTTACAACTTTAAGAAAAGCTTATACGACTGAGGCAGATGTTGAGCATTATAAAAAAGTTAAAGATGAATATAACTCATTTATTAAAGATATACGTGATAACATTAAAAGTATGGTTTTGGATGGTGCCAACTTACAAGCACGTGATGTAAAGGGTAAATCTGTTTCAGATTATTGTTGTTCATGGGAAATGTATGATATTTTACACGAATTGGGTGCACCAAGAACACTTAACCAAGAATTTTGGGGAGCTATTGTAGGTGGTGTAGTAATTACCTCATCAGGTGCTGTAATTATAACAGCGGCTGCTGTTGTTGCAACGGCTTGTTATAGAGCTTGTTTTCCTCAGTAAGCATAGCTAAATTATAAGCTGCCATATTTTAAAAAGGGAGAGGTATAGATTTGTTGTCTATATCTCTCCCTTTTTTGTTAAAAAATTATATTTCTAAATCCAGAATTCGTACCAGGCTTTTGATGCAGGATCTTCAAGCAGTTCTATGAGGTTGGTATTTCCTGACTGTTGAGCGTATGCCAAAGCCGTCAGCCCGCAAGCATCGCTGATATTTTTATCTGCGCCTGCAGCAAGAAGTAACTGAATCATCTCAACATTATTTTGTAGCGATGCGATGATTAACGCTGTTTGGCCATCATTATTTTGTAGATTAAGATCAGCGCCATGATTAATATACAGTTGCATGAGTTCAATTGTATCATGCAGAGCTGCTTGCATGAGAAGCGTCTGACCATTTTGATCTTGGTAATTAATATTGATACCTGAAGTAATGAATATTTTAATAGCTTTTATTTCTTCATCATCGTCATTACTCTCATGAGCAAACATTATCATGAGCTCCATCACGCTGTTTCGGTTATTATCCCTTGGTAGACAGCCCGATTCGATAAGCAGTTCTTTCATTTCGATATAATTAAAAAAAATTGTTAGCGATACAAGTGTTATCTTATCCATGATGCGAAGATGTTCATTTGCGCCATATTGAATGAGTGTATATGCAATATAAAAATCGTTCCTAGCCACAGCAAAGCTTAAAGGTGTTGACCCACAATTATTTCTAATCTCAAGATTTGCACCATATGCAAGCAACATGCGTACGGCATCAAGATCTTGACCATCGACAGCATGCATCAAAGCTGTGTTTCCATCTTCATCTTGAGCATCGATATCGATACCATCTTGTATAGCAATCTTCATTGCATGAATATCACCGCGGTATGCCGCTTGCATGAGGTCATTTTGCCCGTACGAAATATTCATAAAACCAAGACACAGTAGAGTTAACAGTATTATTTTTTTCATGTATATCCTTATCGTATATTAAATAGTTAAAAATGATGATTTCTAACTATTTCCAAAATTTATACCAAGGTTTTGAACTATTATTTTCTAATAATTCTACGATATCTTTATGGCCTCTAAATGAAGCAATCCTACAAGCTGTGCAGTCTCCAGCAAAACGAATGTTTTTGTTAGCGCCTTTTTCAAGAAGAAAGCAAACAGCTTGTATGCATCCATAATGAGCTGCATACATTAAAGCTGTTAAGCCATCTTTGCTTATACAATTAATTTTAGCACCATGATCAAGTACTATTTTCATGAATTCAACGTCATTATTTGAAGCTAAACACATTAATGCAGTCCACGTATTACTACAAATATTAACATCTGCGCCATGTTCAATTAAAAGTTTCATAATTTTAGGTGCATTATACCTAGCTGCCATAATTAAAGGAGTTTCTCCTTTATGATTTTGTGCATTTATATGTGCGCCATGCTCAATAAGCAGTTGAGCAATTTCAACTTTGTCTGCATCGGTTGTGTACATTAAAGCTGTATATCCTGAATTACTTTCTAAATCAAGATGAGCACCATAGTGTAGAAGAAGTTTGACTATCTCAATGTTGTTTTGATAGATTGCAAGCATGAGGGCTGTTTCTTCACCGCCAGATTGCACATTAACGTTTGCGCCTAATTGTAGTAACCGACGTACTATTTTATCCTGATTATTTTCAATTGCAGCCATTAAAGCTGTTTTTTTGAAGCGTGGTTCTTGAGCATTGATGTTAGCACCATGAATTAATAATGATGCTATTTTGTGTTCATAACCTAACCGAGCAAATGTTACCAATGCAGTTCCGTCGTCATATTGCTGTTGATCGAACCTTGCTTTATGACTAACGAGCATGTCAATTATTTCCTGTTTATCATCTTGAGCTTTCCATATTTTTTTATATTTGCTCACGCCTTGCTCGTCAAATAATGGAGCATCCATCATTTCTTGTAATCCATGAATTTCATATAGCACTGCATATTGTAAAGCTGTTAAGCCCATGTTGTTTCGAGCGTTAACATCTGCCCCTTGCTTGAGTAAATATTCTACCATAGGAACATATCCATAGTATGATGCTATCATTAAAGCTGTCGATTGATCAAGGTCTGTTGTATCAATAGTAATAGAACTATTGTATTCAAGCAGATCTTGCATCGCTCCCAAATTATTAGCATATGCTGCTTGTATAAAATCATTTTGAGCTGGCATTACGGTAAAAAAGCTACAAAGCATGAGCAAGGTGACTATTTTTTTCATAGAAGAAAAAGGTTTGCATGATTGATTTATATTGTTTGATGTTTGCATGTTTAGAATCGATTCGATAATAAATGGTTGGCAAAATAGGGGTCAATTATTCAAGGGACAGTATAAAACAATCCAGTAAAAATAATAGATGATGCAGCCCTTGTAAGCGCACCAAAAAAAAGACAGATCGACCAGCGTTGAGTTGATCGATCTGTCGTAAAATTATCTATAGATAGACTATTATTTAGAATTTTTCATGTATAACATAGCACTCAGCACCACAATCGTTGTGATGAGCATCGCATCGACTGAATCGATCTCGATACCTATGTCAGGTCGTATCTTTTCAGCTTTCATAGAAGGGGAAAAGTCTTGAGGTACAGCAGGTCCAAATAATATTTTTGTCAGTTTTTTATATAGAGTTATTTTTTTATCAGATTGAGGTAAAAAATTAAGAGCTTCTTTTTCTAATTTTTCTTCTTCAAAATATTGTACAAGGTCAGCTGGATCTTGCGTGCTTGGCACAAAAATTCGATAATGCCCATCGGTATACAGAATTGTCGCTATGCCATGCGCAGGCTGAGCTGTACTGATCGCTAATGGTTGATACTGGTTGTGCTGACTGATGGTGTAAAGACTGATGCCCGTTGCTTGCGCTAGTAAGCGTGATTGATCAAGTGTGAGTTCGTCTTTCCAGGTTACAATTTGTTCAAGGTACTGCGGTAAGGTAGTATTATCTGCTTGTAGTGCATCGGCAAGCAGCAGCTCAAGTTCGCTTGCCTGAGTAAACAGTTCTTGATCTTGGTCGCTGATAAAATCGCCTGTATGTTTTGCTATGCTCGTAATAGTATGAGCATTGAGTTGAGCAATGTTATCTGCAATAAGATAGCGCAAAAACATAATCATATAATAGACAAATGCATACTCTGTATTCAGGTGATCATGAATTTCTTGTAGATCGGTATACTCAGATAGTTTTTGTAACTGTTCAGTCAAATACTGTTTAATTGCAACTGCAGTGTCATCTTTATTAGAGCTAAATTGTGTATCATGTTTTTTAAATAATGGTATATATTGTGCATCAAGAAGTTGGTTGAGGTGAACGAGTAAGGATGCATTGTCAGATTGGTTTGCGTTGATAAAAATAGACCCTAAAAAAGATCGATACCCACAGTTACCATCACCTTTACTATCGATAATATATTCAGCTGGTGCAAGGTTGTGCTCAATAATATTTTTATCAGGATCGTAGTCATAGTTAATCAGATAGTCTTGCGTATGTTCTACATCACCCAGATTATCACTGGTACGATCTGATGATACCCATGCAGTTTTCTTGATGGTATCAAAAAGTGATATTTGCTGTGCAGGAGCTATTTCGTGATCGCTGTGATTATCGGTATCCATAAAGCGAAAGCTTGGGATTATAATTTTTTTATTACCAAGGCTTGCATCGATGATGCCGTGTGAAAAAATCATGCAATACGTCAGCATGCAGAGCATTATCTTGTGTAAATTCATGATAAAGAACCAATATATTTTATAAGTATTCTTAATGTATAATTATAGTATACAAAATATACAGCGATCATATCAATTCAATCTGAAATTATTTGTTGTACCATGAGCTGTACCAGCTGGATTTTTTTGGGATAAGCATATGATATTGACCAGGTGATTCTGTTGCAAGCAATGAACTGGTGCCCAATTGCGGCTGCCCTTGGTATGTTGTTGTGCATGCAGGGGTGTCAGCTGGTTGAACGCAGATACTCATTCCGGTAGCCTTAGCAAGCAGGGCTAAGTCAAGTTCGCTTGTGTACGCTCCCCATTTTTTCATTTCTTTGGTGTAGGTAGCAAGATTTTGCGACCGAATAATAATTGCGGCGTGTTCCTTTGTGTGCTTGGCAACGTAGTCAATGAGCATATATTTTAAAAAAGTAATCATATAAAAATCAAAGACTGGTTCTTCGTTCCATAACCTGACAACCTGTTCAAGATTTGTGCAGGATTCTATTTTTTTCAGCTGTTCGATCAGATATTTTTCCAGCGCATGGGCAACTGATGGTTGAATATTTTTAGGAAAGAGCTGATCATACTGCATAAAAAGATGGACGAAGTTTTCTGCAACTAATTTTTTTATAGCATTGATAGATTGTTTTTGATTGGTGTCGATTGCATGCATGAAATTTGATGCAAGCACGCTACGATACCCACTGTTACCATCATGAGCAGTTTGTATAATAAATTTATATGATTTTAGATAATCTTTACCTGATTGATTACCCGATGTTTGTATAAAAGAATCGATCGTTTGCACAGGGCTGAGGGTAGGGATGAGTTTTTTTGTTGATGCTAGCTGTGGCTGTGCCAGTTGCACAACAATGTTGGTCGCAACATCAACTGGTTTTATCTGTAATTTTGGTTTGATGAGTTGCAGGCAATCAAGTAGGTCGGTCAGTTGAGCTTGTAAGATTAAAATTTGTTCTTGGTCAAATTGAATGGCGTCTGTTTTTCCCTGTAATTGGCTTGCAAGTAATGCTATTTTATCCAGCACGATAGCAGCTAAAAGATATTGACTCTCAAAATCTTGTAAAATTTTTGATTGTTGTAATGCTTGGCCAAGGTTAATTGCTTCTTGTACAAAAGAAAGCGCATGCAGCGTCGTTTGAATACTACTTTTTTCATCTTTAATATAGGTCAGCACTGCCTTGGTGTTACTATTCCAAAATGATATGCCCACTTGAACTAATTTTTGTAATGCTTCATTGGGTGTTAAAATTCGCTCTTCACGTTTGTACAGAGTGTCAACCGACGATGCCATGGTATAATCAAAGACGTGTGAAAATGTCTGATCTGAGATTGCATACAGGATGATGAATAAACGTCGGTATACTTTCATCGATAACCAATCTATTGTTACATATTTTATTTTTTATAAATTTTTTACAACCTACCAGAAACATAGCTACAAAAACGATAGTTTATCATAAAAAATTTAGATTTTGTTAACTCAATGTAAAATATAGGTACGAGCCTGCGATATCGCTCCGCTCATCTCCGGCAAAATGGTTTGCGGCGGCCACGTTACGCTTTTTCAGATCGAGAAAAGTGCATGAGGCTCACTGGCCTTGGGGTCCCAGGAGTGTTCAGAGAAAATGTAGGAAAAAATTCTGTAATAAAAAATTGGTTCACACAATCTAGACTCATTTGAGCACAAGGTGGGGTGGTTGTCACTATGCTTTTTTACTATCAATATAAATATATATAATTGTTTTTTTTTAGAAAAAAATGTATAGGATACGAATTTAGTATCATCATTAAAACAGGAGAATAAAAAATATATTTTTAAAAATTGTTATGAAATTGTGAATTATAATTTTAAAAAAGGATTATGAATGAGCGTCAAAAAAAAATCTAAATCAAGATGTTTTTTTACTATGTTCTTAGCGGGATCGCTCTGCGGATCAATAAATTACATGCAAGCTGATCCAGATGCATCATCTGATGATCTATCTGAAGAACCACAACATAGAATACAAATTACCGGAGCTTTAAACGTAACATTAGCTGCAATAGATACCGCAGTTGAAGTCTTAACTGGTGGCAATCCAACAGTAAATCTTTCAACGGTTCAAGATAATGGTGTTCCTACAGGTACTGTTATTGTAGGAGGAACTACGTACACACCTCATACCAATGATCTCACTTCACTTTCTCTTGGTGTATCTACTATAAAAGGTACTGATTTTAATCCTGCAACAGACAGTCTTAAAGCTATTTCTGATGTCGTAAGTTCTTTTAACGCTGATTTGGACGGCGTTGCAACATCAGCACAATCTGATGATATTATGGGTGCTGGTTTTGATAGCACAACAGACAGTCTTAAAGCTATTTCTGATGTAGTAAGTACGCTTGACCTTAACAATGTTGCGACAGTGGCAAACCAAACAACACAAGGTCTTGTTCCATTGGCGACATCAGCGCAAGCAGTTGATATTATGGGTGCTGGTTTTGATACGACAACAGACAGTCTTAAAGTTATTTCTGATGTAATAAGTACGCTTGACCTTAACAATGTTGCGACATTAGCAAACCAAACAACACAAGGTCTTGTTGCTCTGGCGACAAATGCACAAGCAGTTGATATTCTGCAAGGTAGTACGGCTTCAGGGACTGTTATAGTAGGAGGAACTACGTACACAGCTGATACGAATGATCTTACGTCGATTTCTCGTGCTATATCTGCTGTGCAAGGTGCTAGTTTTAATACTGCAACAGATAGTTTAAAAGCTATTTCTGATACAGTAGATGCTCTTAACCTTGAGCTTGATGGTGTTGCGACATCAACACAATCTGATACTATTATAGCAAATCAAACATCACAGGGAACTGGTGCACTGGCGACATCGGCTCAAGCTCTTGCTATTCAAGGTACTACTTTTGCGACAGGAACCGATAGTTTAGAAGCTATTTCGAACAATAATATTTCTGTACCATTTGCGACTGCAGCAAACCTTGCAACGCTGCAAACAACTGCAAATACTATAAATACGAATGTAACAACACTTGGCACTGCTGCACTGGCGACAAATGCACAAGCGGTAGATATTTTACAAGGTAGTACTGCTTCAGGTACTGTTATAACAGGTGGAACTACTTACACAGCAGACACGAACGATCTGACTTCGATTTCTCGTGCATTATCAGCAATAGAAGGAGCTGGATTTGCTACGGGAACAGACAGTCTGAAGGTCATTTCTGATGGTACTGATACTATTATAGCGAATCAGACATCACAAGGTACTGGCGCACTTGCGACTGCGGCAAATCTTGCAACATTACAAACAACTGCAAATACTATAAATACAAATGTAACAACACTTGGCACTGCTGCACTGGCGACATCGGCACAAGCCGTTGCTATTCAAGGTGCTACGTTTGCTACAGGAACAGATAGTTTAGAAGCTATTTCTAATAATAATATTTCTGTACCATTTGCTACATCAGCACAAGTTGGTACTCTTACCAATACAGGTGGAACAGCAACAATTGGTGCTATTCTAGGTGACGCTGCAAACATTAGTTTTGCGACTCGACTTACAACTATTGATACAGAGGTAGGTGTTATTGACGGCATTGTAGATAATATTCTTGTTGATACAGCAAATATTCTGGCAAATCAAACATCACAAGGTACTGACCCGCTTTCAACATCGGCGCAAGCAGTTGACATTCTGCAAGGCAGTACGGCTTCAGGTACCGTTATAACAGGTGGAACTACTTACACAGCAGACACGAACGATCTTACTTCGATTTCTCGTGCATTATCAGCAATAGAAGGAGCTGGATTTGCTACGGGAACAGACAGTCTGAAGGTTATTTCTGATGGTACGGATACTATTATAGCGAATCAGACATCACAAGGTACTGGCGCACTTGCGACATCGGCACAAGCTCTTGCTATTCAAGGTGCTACTTTTGCGACAGGAACCGATAGTTTAGAAGCTATTTCGAACAATAATATTTCTGTACCATTTGCGACAGCAGCAAACCTTGCAACACTGCAAACAACTGCAAATACTATAAATACGAATGTAACAACACTTGGGACTGCTGCACTGGCGACAAATGCGCAAGCGGTAGATATTTTACAAGGTAGTACTGCCTCAGGTACTGTTATAACAGGTGGAACTACTTACACAGCAGACACGAACGATCTTACTTCGATTTCTCGTGCATTATCAGCAATAGAAGGAGCTGGATTTGCTACGGGAACAGACAGTCTGAAGGTTATTTCTGATGGTACGGATACTATTATAGCGAATCAGACATCACAAGGAACTGGTGCTTTAGCGACGGCAGCAAACCTTGCAACACTGCAAACAACTGCAAATACTATAAATACAAATGTAACAACACTTGGGACTGCTGCACTGGCGACAAATGCACAAGCGGTAGATATTTTACAAGGTAGTACTGCTTCAGGTACTGTTATAACAGGTGGAACTACTTACACAGCAGACACGAACGATCTGACTTCGATTTCTCGTGCATTATCAGCAATAGAAGGAGCTGGATTTGCTACGGGAACAGACAGTCTGAAGGTCATTTCTGATGGTACTGATACTATTATAGCGAATCAGACATCACAAGGTACTGGCGCACTTGCGACTGCGGCAAATCTTGCAACATTACAAACAACTGCAAATACTATAAATACAAATGTAACAACACTTGGCACTGCTGCACTGGCGACATCGGCACAAGCCGTTGCTATTCAAGGTGCTACGTTTGCTACAGGAACAGATAGTTTAGAAGCTATTTCTAATAATAATATTTCTGTACCATTTGCTACATCAGCACAAGTTGGTACTCTTACCAATACAGGTGGAACAGCAACAATTGGTGCTATTCTAGGTGACGCTGCAAACATTAGTTTTGCGACTCGACTTACAACTATTGATACAGAGGTAGGTGTTATTGACGGCATTGTAGATAATATTCTTGTTGATACAGCAAATATTCTGGCAAATCAAACATCACAAGGTACTGACCCGCTTTCAACATCGGCGCAAGCAGTTGACATTCTGCAAGGCAGTACGGCTTCAGGTACCGTTATAACAGGTGGAACTACTTACACAGCAGACACGAACGATCTTACTTCGATTTCTCGTGCATTATCAGCAATAGAAGGAGCTGGATTTGCTACGGGAACAGACAGTCTGAAGGTTATTTCTGATGGTACGGATACTATTATAGCGAATCAGACATCACAAGGTACTGGTGCACTTGCGACTGCAGCAAACCTTGCAACATTACAAACAACTGCAAATACTATAAATACGAATGTAACAACACTTGGTACTGCTGCACTGGCGACATCGGCACAAGCAGTTGATATACAAGGAGCTACGTTTGATACAGCGACAGATAGTCTAGAAGCAATTTCTAATGCTTTGGTAGTTGTTGATGGTGTTGTAGATGATATACTTGTTGATACTGGAACGACGCTTCCGGCTCAAATAGCTGTACTTGGTTCTTCGGCACTTGCGACATCAGCACAAGCAGTTGCTATCCTGAATAATCAAACATCACAAGGTACTGGTACACTGGCTACTGCAGCTAACTTATCAACAACAAACACGACGGTAAATACCATTAATACTAACTTAGGTAATCCTGCAGCTGTGATAGGTGTGCCTTCTATTGCAGCATCTTTAAATAATATTCAAGGAGCTGGATTTTCTTCTGGAACAGATAGTCTGAAAGTTATTTCTGATGATACGGATACGATTATAGCAAATCAAACATCGCAAGGTACTGGTGCATTGGCGACGTCGGCACAAGCAGTTGCTATTCAAGGTGCTACTTTTGCGACAGGAACCGATAGTTTAGAAGCTATTTCGAACAATAATATTTCTGTACCATTTGCGACAGCAGCAAACCTTGCAACACTGCAAACAACTGCAAATACTATAAATACGAATGTAACAACACTTGGCACTGCTGCATTGGCGACAAATGCACAAGCGGTAGACATTCTGCAAGGCAGTACGGCTTCAGGGACTGTTATAACAGGTGGAACTACTTACACAGCAGACACGAACGATCTTACTTCGATTTCTCGTGCATTATCAGCAATAGAAGGAGCTGGATTTGCTACGGGAACAGACAGTCTGAAGGTTATTTCTGATGGTACGGATACTATTATAGCGAATCAGACATCACAAGGTACTGGTGCTTTGGCGACATCGGCACAAGCGGTTGCTATACAAGGTCTTGGTTTTGTTACAGGAACAGATAGTCTAAAAGCTATTTCTGATAATACTATTTCGGTACCATTTGCGACTGCAGCTGCTTTGTCGACGACGAACTCGACGGTAAGTACGATTAACACTAACCTTGGTGATCCTGCAGTTGGGACCGTTGCAGGTAATATCGGAAGTCCTGTAGTTAACACAGCAGCTTCAACATTAGCTCTTGTTCTAGGTGATCCTACAGCATCGACTCCTTCGGCTTCAGCTTCTATTGCTGCTGCTTTAGGTGGTATCGAAGGTGCTAGTTTTACTACTGGTTTAGCTGCTTTGTTTATTATTTCTCGACAGACTGCATTAGCTCAAGTTGTTGCTGCAGCAAGCAGTTCTGCAATAATAACTGATGCAACTGCTGGCGGTGTAGGCTTTCTTAACTTTAATATCACTCTGGCAAACTTACGTGCAGCTATTATTACAGCTACGGCAGTGGGAGGTCAAACCAAAGTTAATATTGATGCTATAACTTCAACTGCAGATCTTGCATTCACATCAGCAGCAACTGAAACAATCACAGCACCATTTACACAAGCAGCATATCAAGCTGCTTTACAAGCATTATCACTAGCTTCAATAAATTGGTCAGCTTTCTACTCATAAGTAGATTTATTTTAAAAAGGATTAATGGTAAGAGCCCTGACTATAAAAAGTTGGGGCTCTTTTTTTATATGCTATGCATAGGCTGTGTGAACTAAATTTAAAAATTAAGATACACGCGTACGATATCGCTGTGCTCATCTACCAAAATATGAGTTGCGGGGACCACTGTACGTTTTTTAAGTTAAAAAAATAGTGTATGAGGCATACTGGCAAGCAAATTCTTGGAGTGTTCCTAGAAATCGTAGGGTAAAACTTGAGAGTGAAAATTGGTTCATTTAACCCAGATTGTGCTACAAGGTATGCTGGGGATGACCATCGCTATTTTTAAAATTTGAGGCGTTACTTGGAACAAAATTTGTTATTTGTTGCAATTGTATACCACTCTTATTGTAATCTATGCAATGGATGATTACGCACTACAAATAACGCAAAAAAAATTGTAAAAAATATACTTGCTTTTTACAAAAAATGTATCTAGGATCATGACAATTATTATAATCTCCAAGAAAGGATTGTTTATGTCTATCAAAAAAAATGCTAAATCAACATTGTTGACTGCTTTATTAGTAAGTTCACTATCATGTGGTTTACAAGCAAGTGATATGATCGAAGAAGAAGGCACAAGATTACAAATTACAGGTTCATACAATCTGTTATCAGCAGAAATCGCTGCTGTACAAGCAAGTCTTGCAGCAGTTCCGTCAGTTGCTCAAGCGTCTGCAGACAAAGTAGCTGCTTTAGCAATTAGTCCAGTAATTAATGCGTTTGTACTTACTGGTACTGGTGCAGGTACATATAATAGTGCTGTTGCTGCACTAGCTCCTTTAATTACTACAGCGTTAGCAACTCCAAATAATGCAAATATTTTAGCTGTGCAAACATCTATTAACGCTCCTTCTACTGGTTTGCTAGCAGCAGCGGCAGGTCAACTTTTAACACCATATGTAACAGCATCTGTTCTTGCTGCAGCAAATGAATTAAACGTTGCTGTAAATGCTTGGTTAGCTGCATACCCTGCGTAATAAACTGCGATAGTTTTACATCATTTTGATGTTTTTGGGAGTGACTTTGGTCACTCCCTTTTTTTGCGTGCAAATTCTGGCTGTGATGTTTGCATCTGCACCTGCATATTGTTAGGGGGCTTGCGACAATAATTTTCTTCTTTGTTTTTTAATTTTGTTTATACAGGGTATCTTGCGCACTCTATTTTGATGGTAGTGCGTGTACCAACATGATCTGAAAAATGTATAAAAAATTGTGAAAAAATTTGCTTGCATTTTAAAAAAATCTATCTAGGATGATGGCAATTATTATAATCTCCAAGAAAGGATTGTTTATGGCTATCAAAATGAATGCTAAATCAAAAACGCTTCTTACTGTTTTACTAGTAGGATCACTATGCAGTCTACGCGCAAGTGATTTGGTTGAACAAGAACCAAAAAGATTGCAAATTACTGCAGCAACTGAACAAATTTTAGATGCAATTGCTGATGTTTCAACATCTGGCCAAACAAGTGCTATTCAAGGTACTGGCTTTAATACTTCAACAGACAGTCTTGTAAATATTTCTAACAATACTACAAATGTGCCATTGGCAACAAATGCACAAGCAGTTGATATTTTACAAGGTAGCACTGCTGCAGGTACTGCTATCGTAGGCGGAACTACTTTCACAGCTGACACAAACGATTTAACTTCAGTTTCTCGTGGTTTATCTGCTATGGAAGGTGCTGGTTTTACATCAGCTTTAGCTAGTCAGTATGTTAATGCTCGTAATATTGCATTAGGTCAAGTTATTGCTGCAGAAGGTAATTCTGTATTAGTAGATATTTACACTGCTGGAACTGGTAATGGAACTTTCACTGCATTAAATACAAATTTGGCAGCTATATCGACTGCTATTACTGCAGCTATGACAACTCCAAGTAATGGTACTATAAGTCCTATTCTTACAGCTATAAATACTGCGCAAACAGCTATGTTTACAGCAGCTGGAGCTCCGCATTCAGCTGAAGCAGTTAATGCTGGTTTACAATCATTAGAATTTGCTGTAAACAACTGGTTAGCTTTCTACCCATAATCTGATTGATCTAACAACGATAGCTGGGTAACTAGTTTTCTTTGAAATTGATTCATAAAAAAGCCTCAACGATAAAAAGTTGGGGCTTTTTTTGTGCGTCTGACGCGCGCATAGTCTGTATGATGCAATAGTGCGTTCGCAATTTTAAATTTGTTGTAGCATAAAATGCTATAATTTCTTCTTTGTAATTTGTCATCGTATTACCTGGTAACACTCTTGTATAGAAATTTGATATGCAGAACTTATGGTTTGTGCATTTTTTATAAATCTGCGATACTTTTCATATAGAATTTTTTTAAGATAGATCATTTTGTCAACATAAGGAAAGTAGTTTTTATTATTGCACTGCTCTTATAAAAATAATATGTTCGTATCTATAACTATAAAAATAAAAGGTTTTTTTATGAAAAAAAGTTTATTCGTAATTGTATACATTTTTTCTGCAGTATCGTTATGTGCAAGTCAAGGTCAAGAGAGTCATCTGTTATTGACACCTCAAGAAACCAGGGAATTGTCGTATTGGAAAAATGTTGAAAACTTACGTACAGCCCGTTATCAAAAATGTATTGAGAGTAATAATAACACGCTTACGATGTATTATGGTCTTGAGGTAAAGATAGCACAACTTCGTCAGCGAGTAATTTTAGAGCCAGAAAATGTTAAAGAATATACTTTAAAAATTGAACAGTGTCTAAAAGAGCGATACAATAATACGCATAAATAAGAACTATGAATTGAGTTATTTTTGTCAGGTTGTGTGAACCAAAGTTTTGCCTGGAGTTTTTTTATGAAACCTCCAGGCATTTGCGCGTCCTGGGTCATCATGTACTTTTTTCAACTAAAAAACCGTCACGTGGCCACCGCCATCTGATAAGCGTAGTAAAATACAAATCATGCGATTGTCCAGGTAATTTGTTCCTGTTTGGTATAAATTACCTGGAAGATTGTGTTGCGGTTACAATTTAAGGTACATTATGTCTTGAAAAATAGATGGTAGTATCTGGAGCATCTATTATAACCTATTACCATTAACTTTAAAAAAGTGATAAAGTATTGTCATTTTTAGATATGAATCTTTTTCGATTTTGTTAGACTAAATGAGTTGTTTTTATAAGCATAATTTACAGGGGGATGTATGGTACAGGTAGCAGGTATGAATAGTATGTGGAGCCTTATTTTACAAGGCGATGCGATGACAAAATGTATCTTGATATTTCTTGTGGGAATGTCGGTGCTGTGTTGGTCAATTGCGCTCTATAAATTAGTACTATTTTCTATAAAAAACAAACAACTCAATCAAGTTGTGCAAGAATTACAATCTGTTCAGGATTTTAAAAATCTATTTGCGGTTGCAAAAAAACATGCAAAAACGTTACCAGGATATTTTCTGTCGCAGTCATTACGACATTTTAAAGAACTTTTATTGTTAAAAAAATCTGGTAAACAAGAGTATGCACAAGGTGCAGGTATCGATTTTTTACAGATGCAAATGAATCAATCTATCGATGAAATTTTACACCAAGAAGAGTCACACGTTTCTACGTTATCGTTGTTTGCAGCAGTTTCTCCGTTACTTGGTCTTTTAGGGACGGTATGGGGATTAGTGCATTCATTCTTAAGCATTAGTCAAAAACAGTCAGCTGACATTGTGACCGTAGCGCCTGGTATTGCAGAAGCGTTGATTACCACGATTGCAGGGCTATTAATCGCGATTCCAGCGTTGATGTTGTATTCGTTTGTCAGCAGCAAAGTACGAGAAATCGAGTTTCAGTTGTATATTTTATCAGATAAAATGATAACGATTGCTCGCAAGGTAATTGTTGAAGATCTGATATCGGTAGAGTTTGATGAAAATTTTATGCATGATCAGTTAGATCGGGAATAAGTATGAAAAATTTTCGTTCACGACGGGGACGTCGAGCTGTCGCATTGCCAGAAGTTTCTTTAACGCCGTTAATTGATACCGCGTTGACGCTACTTGTTATTTTTATGATCACCACACCGATGATGAATAATGTTATTAAAATAAACTTACCGTCATCATCAGTTAATGAAGGTAATAGCCGCGATCAGCAAGAGACGATTGTGTATGTTGATAAACAAAGCAAGCTGTATTTAAACGGTGCAGAAATGAACTTGCAAGCAATCTTGCTGAACTTACAAAAAATGAGCCAACATAAAGAAATCGACATTGTATTTGTTAAAGCTGACCAGGATGTTGAGTATGGCAAGGTGATTGAACTTGTTGATATTATGAAGACAGCTGGCGGTATAAAATACGTAGCTCTTGCGACACAACGTGCAGTACACTAAAAAAACGTTAAAAAAAGAGATTTTTATAGCGGTCATGGTAGCACATTGTGTGCTCCTCATGCTTGTCATCGTTTCCCAAAAAGGGGATTTTGAGCACGAAAAATTTCTTATCAACACAAACTCTTTAGGATCGACGGTGGTGTTTATGCCATTGCATAAAAAAGTTGCTCTGCAGCAACCAAGCAATGTCATGCAAAATTCATCCCAATCACGCCGTGTGATAACGCATGAGGTCTATCAAAAAGCCTTAGCATCTGCGCAAAAAAAGAGTAAGCCTGCCGTTGTACCAAAAAAAGTTGCACCTAAAAAAAGTGTACCAGTCCGACAACCTACAAAAAAAGTTACGACGCAAGCTGAAAAAGCATCGACAACCATCACGTCAGAAAAAATGATGCCAGTCGTCGAGAAAAAAAAGATTCAGACTGTTAAAAAACTGGTTACACCTGAGCCAAAAAAAGTAGCAGAAAAATCTGTTGATAAGAAAAAAGTTATCGAAAAGCAAGTTGAAAAAGCTGTCAAAAAAGAAACAATTGCTCCTGTTAAAAAAGAGATTGCAATTGAAAAGAAAATAGAACCAGCTCCAGCTGAAATCGCTGAAAAAGTGCAACCAGGTGAGCACGTTGCATCGGTACAGCCTGAGCCAATTAAACAAGAAGTACCTGAACTTCTTCAAGCTGTTCAACCTAATCAAGAATCTATTGAATCTGATGATGGTGATGAAAATCTTGATCTTGATTTGAGTAACGTTTCGTTTGTTGGTCGCCACGATCTTGAAAAATATGAGATACAAGAAAAGATAAAAGCTGAGATTACCAAGCACTGGAAGTTTCCGTTTGGTGTGAGTAAAACAACGTCATGTGAACTTGGCGTTACCGTCGGACTTGATGGTAAGGCGCTGCTTGTTATGATTAAAAAAGGTTCAGGAGTTTTGGTCTATGATATGAGTGCAAAAGCTGCAGCGTATCAATCACGATTCCCAAAAGAAATGTACGGTAAAGAATTTACAATTGTGTTAGGTTGCTGATGAAAAAAACTATATTCTCTATTTTTTTGATGATAAGTTTTGCAACTTTTGGTTTGCAAACGCAAGAAGAGTCGATTCATATTGCAGTTTCTGCAATGAAGCACGAAAAAATATCGATTTTACTCGGCACTATTGGTGATGTGTCAGCAGAGTTACATGAAGTGGTTGGAACAATTGCATCAGATTTTCAGATGACTGAGCAGTGTAACGTTACGGTTCAAAATTTTTCTTCGTTGCAAAAAAAGTCTCAAATTAAAGATCTTTTTACAAAAAAATATTATATCGCAATTTTTATTATACAAGACAAGCATGGACTCAGCTGGCGTTTGTACGATACGCACAATGCAGAGATGCTTGCAGGTAAAAAGTATGAAAAAAAAGGGACGATTGTTCGTGGTTGGGCTCATAATCTAGCTGACCAAATCTGGCAAGATTTTATGGGAACAAAAAGTTGTTTTTCGTCAAAAATTGCCTACTGTAAGCAAGTCTGGGTTAAAGTCAATGGTCGAGATAAAGTGTATAAACATGTCTATATTGCTGACGCTGATGGCAAACATGCACGCGTATTGGTCGATATTCCAACCGTTTGTTTAGCGCCACGATGGAGTAACCAGCCAACTGATCCAATTGTTTTTTATTCAGAAAATACACTTTCTAACGTCCGATTAGTGATGGCAAATATGTTTGGTAAACGCAAAACGATTTGTAGTTTTGATGGTTTAAATATGTTGCCAGCTTTTTCGCACGATAATAAAAACATAGTCTTCTGTTTATCTAAAGATGGGTCAAGCCAGTTGTACCATTCGTTTATCAATGCTGAAAAAAAACGAGTATTTAATCGTATGACCAGCAACAATGCAGATAATTTTTCACCATGCTTTATAGATGACAACACGATAGTTTTTGTTTCTGATTACAAAACATCTAAACCACAAATTTATGCAATGGATATAAAAACGTTACAGATTACGCCGATCACCAGCGACGGGTACTGTGCATGCCCTGCGTATTGTCCTGCAAACAATAAATTGTTGTATTCAAAAATGGTTGGCAAAGGTATGCAGATTTTCTTGTATGATTGTGCTACCAAGACTCATGAGCAGTTAACAACTGGTGCTGAAAGCAAAGAGGAAGGTTCATGGTCACCGTGCGGTAATTTTATTATTTTTGCTGCACGATCACACGGCAATAGTAGAATTGCTCGGTATAATTTATTAACGGGTAAAATGCATTACATGACGCCAAAATCTGAAAATTGTACCTACCCAGCATGGTCACCAGTGCATACGGTATTTGTTGAGTAACTAAATTATTATGTTTTTTCCATCTAACGCTGTCAGGTTGTTATAATGAATATAAAAAATAGCATCGTATGCATGAGCTTATTATTTTTTGGAATGTATACTTCGTTACAACTTTGTTGTGAAAATATTTTGCGACCTCAACTGGACTGTTGCCAAGGAGTTTTTCAACCAGAAGTTGATGTTACAAGCAATGAATGTTGTGGTGTTTCGTATAGCACGGTAGCGCTGACACTGACATCCTACACTTGTTTACAAAATTTAGCATGCTATGAGCCTTGCACGTGCAGTGTCCCGGTATCGTGTATTGGATGTTGTTGTCTTACCATTGGTGATCAATTACCAACCGAGCAAGCTGTCTATAAACCATTGCCAGATTTTTATGAAGATAATCCAATTTATAAAAATAAAGTGCGAGCATGGACAGGCAGACTCAATGCTCAATTACATACCATAGAAGAAGACCCTGAAGAACATTTTTAATAAAAAAAGGGAAACGCATTTTTATGCGTTTCCCTTTTTTTTAATGAATCAATGCTAAGCTGTGCAAATTAAATTTAAAAATTAAGATACAGGCCTGCGATATCGCTGCGCTCATCTCCGGAAACATTTGGTGGCCGCCATTTGACGATTTTTTAATAAAGAATTACGTTGCAAGCTGACGTACAATCTATGCAAAAAATGAAGCAAATTTTGAGAAATTAAACTTGGCTAAGATTTAGAATGAGTGCATCAGGCCCACTGGCCTGCCGATTCCCGGAGTTTTTTTAAAAAACGTAGGGCAAATTTTCATCGTAAAAATTTTATTCACTCAACTTAGAGATAGTTTGTAGCCTTGGCTGATGCCAAGGTTTTTTGTTGTCTGTGACGTTGAGATAGTAAAAATATGAAAAAATAGGTATATTTTGATCTTTATGATTGTACAAAAAATTTAAAATTCGAAAGATCTTAACCATGAAAAAAATTGTCGTCGGCCTGATTTGTTTACTTGGCTTTGGTTTTTTATATGTTGTTATGCAGCAGCAACGACATGAAGAAAGCAAAGCGGTTTATACCATCGGAATATTGCAAACAGCATCGCATCCAGCACTTGATGCAGTTGCACGAGGATTTCAGGAAGAGCTACAACGACTTATGGGTGATACCCCAATTGCTTGTGTGGTACAAAATGCCCAAGGTTCAGTAGCATCTGCTCACACGATTGCACAGCAGTTTCATGGATCAAAAAAATATGATCTATTCTTTACGATTGCAACGCCAGCGGCTCAAGCGATGCATGCGGTGGAAAAACAACGACCAATTATTATTGCTGCGGTAACCGATCCAGCTGCATTAGATCTTGTGTATCAAGGAAGTAACGTTTCTGGGGTAACCGATATGATTGATGTCCCAGCTCAAGTTAGTTTGCTACAAAAATTAGTACCTACTGCAAAAAATATTGGAATAGTATTCACGACAGGTGAAACTAATTCGCTTGTTTTGGTTGCACGTATGAAGTCTGAGCTGATCAAAGCAGGGTTAAACCCGATTGAATTTGCGGTTGGTTGCGAATCTGACGTACAGGCGGTGATGCAAGTAGCATGTCGAAAATCTGATTGTATTGTGACCCCAACTGACAATACCGTTGCATCAACAATTTCTCTCATCGCTACCATTGCTCGTAGTTATAAAAAACCATTAATTGTGAGTGATAATATGTTAGTAGCTGCAGGGGCTTTAGCTTCGTGCGGTGTTGATTATGAACAAACCGGTCAACAAGCTGCTCAATGTGCATGTGCATTGTTAACCAAGGTGAAAAATATTACAGAGCTGCCGGTAGAACAACCAGTTTGTAATCAAGTGTATGTTAATCAAGAAACAGTACAACTGCTTGAAATTGCTATTTCTGAAGATTTGCGACCATCTCTTACTTTTGTTTCGTAAAGGAAATTGTAGAAAGCTGCGATGTTGCAGTGATAATTTCTGGAAGCAGTAGGGCGTAACCCCAGAGCTATTGAAAGTTAAAAACTGCCTACGATTTTGTTATCACAAAATCTCCGGAAATTTGACGGCGGCGGCCGTACATCGCTTTTTTATACAAAAATATGAGTTGGATAGCGAAAAGTTTCCATATACTAAAAATTTTATAAAAATAAAATTGTATTTTAAATTTTTAACAAGTATGGGTGGAACTCATGATATGCTTTTTTATTAAAAAATAGTGGATAAGGCCCACCGGCCTCCAGCAAATCCCCGGAGTTTTTATAAAAAACGTAGGGCACAATTTCATAGTCAAAATTTTGTTTACAAAAACAAGGATATTTATTTTATAAAGGAAATCATCATGATTGAATTACTCCAGATGCTCCAAGGTATTCTTGAACGAGGGCTTATTTTTAGTTTCATGGCAGCAAGTATGTACATCGCAACACGGGTCATACATTTTGATAATTTATCGGTCGAAGGAGCGTTTGGGCTTGGTGGAGCAGTGACAGCGTATCTGCTTGTTGCGGGGTATAATCCTTGGGTAGCTTTTGTTTGTGCGGGATTAATTGGAGTTGTATCAGGAATTGTAACTGGTCTATTGCATACAAAACTAAAGATCAATGCATTGATTAGTGGCATTGTTGTGACCACTGGTTTGTTTTCAATTGCATTAAAAATTGCAAGTTCAAACATGACGCTTGGCAATAAGCCGACGATCTTGAGTTATTTGTCTTCATGGAGTATTGTCTATACACCATTCGTAATTCTTGCGCTTATAGTTACGTCTATTTTTGTGAGCATACATTGGTTTTTAAAAACTGAAGTTGGGTATCTTTTGCAAGCAGTTGGTGATACGCCACAAATGCTTACCAATATTGGTAAAAATGTTGATGTGTATGTTATGATGGGGCTTGCGATCTCAAATATGCTTGCTGCGATCAGTGGCTCACTATTTGTACAATATTCAGGATATTTTTCGATCTGGGCAAGTGTTGGCATTTTGATTATTGGATTAGCAGGAATGATTTTAGCGCAAACGATAAGTTCTCAATTTGGTCTAGCTTTAGTTGCAGGTTCAATTATTTATCAAGCAATTATAGCGCTGACGTTTGAGTTACAATTTGATCAGAATTGGAACAAGTTAATTACTGCAGTTTTGATTGTTGTGCTCATTGTTATCAATCAATCACTACAAAAAAAGTAGCGTCATCACAAAGGCTGAGTGAACCAAATTTAAAAAATATAAACACCTACGATATCGCTACGCTCATCTCCGGAAACATGGTGGCGGCGGCCACAATACGCTTTTTGTTACGACAAAAAAGAGTGTGTAAGCCTCGTGCATCATGCAAATTCCTTAAATTTGTGTAACAACGTAGGTTTGAAAAATTATAACTGAGTAGTTAGAAAATAGGACCTGTTATGTTAGAACTTAAAAATATTAATGTGCAATTCGGTCACAATCATGTGCTTAAAAATTTGTCGTGTAATGTTGAGCAGGGTGATTTTATTGTCGTACTTGGAACAAATGGAGCGGGAAAAAGCAGTTTTTTTGATACGATTGCCGGAAAAATCAAACCAACATCAGGCCAAGTTATGATTGATTATGAAGACGTAACGTCATTAGATGAACTGCAACGATCTGGCATGGTGACTCGAATTTTTCAAAATACTCGTTTAAATTCAGTTGGCTGTTTAACGGTTGCTCAAAATTTAGCTTTTGCTCATTACAGCCGCAGGCCAGCACAGTTTGTCGATGGAATGTCTCATATGCCCCGTGAAAAAGCAATCGCATTAGTTGAACAAGTTGGTATGGATGCATCGATTTTAGATCGACCAATGAACGCTTTGTCTGGTGGTCAACGACAATTGATTGCATTTGTGATGTCTACGCAATTAATACCAAAAATATTATTACTTGATGAGCCTACGGCAGCACTTGATCCACAAGCTTCTACAAAATTATTAGAGTATGCTGCAAAATTTATTAAAAAGCATAACGTAACAACGTTGTTGATTACGCATGATCCGCAGATTGCATTAAGTGTCGGTAATAAAATTTGGATTTTGCAAGATGGTCTTATAGCACAAGAATTTGGTATTGATGATAAAAAAAATCTGCAACCACATCAGCTCATCGGTCAGATTGATTATGATGCTTTACAAAAAATTTAGTGACTTTATCAAGCCCTGGAATATTCCGGGGCTTTTTTTTATGTAAAAAGTGCATCAGGCACACCGGCCAGCACATCCCCGGAGTTTTCATAGAAAACGCAGGGCAAAACTCTCTGATACAAAATTGATTCACTCAATCGAGTATCATTGCATTTTTGTATATTTTATATTACGGTGATGGCAAAGAATTATTACCAAAAAGGAGATGCGTATGTTCTACGATAAAAAAACAGTAATATTTTTGTCTTTATCGATCTGCTTTTCGTTATCAGCAGACAGTTGTACTGAGACAAATGTTAAAAGCAAAGCTGATAAGTTACAAAAAGATGCAAATACTTTAAAGGCAAATGCAGCAAAGTTGCAAGATGATGCAAATACACTGAAAAGTAATGCTACAAAATTAAAATCAGATTTAGAAACATTACAGGTTAATTGTATAAAACTTGAAACATTGCAACAAAATGCTGATGCTCTTGATGATGCAGTTGCTCAACTTACGACATTATCAACTCAACTTAAAAAATAATAGATGATTGTTATCTGGGTTGAGTGAACAAAAATTTTATTATTTGTTGTCCTGCGTTTTCTATGGAAACTTAGGGAATTTGCAGGATGTGTTGACCTGATAAAATTTTAAATTTGGTTCACATAGCCTACAGTTTTTTAACATCAGATAGTGATAATAGAGTAAAAATTATAGAGAGGATTGTATTTTTATGAAAAATAAAAAAATAGTATTGTTATTCGTTTTGTTATGTTGCCCGATGGTCGTACTTGCTAAAAAAAACATAATGAAAAGCGTTTCGAAAGGTTTTAATAGCGCAACAAAAAGCATTTCAAAAACAGCTACAAGTGTTGTAAATAGTACAGAACAGACAGTAACTGCTGCAGCAAATGTTGTTGTTAATACCGCTACAGAATTAGTAACTGCATGTGATACTTATAATGATAAATTAGCTGATTATTATACCGCTTTAGACCAATATAATACAGCTTTAGCGACGTACCAAAAAGATTTGGCTTCTTACAATAGCGATCTTGTAAAATATACTGCCTTGCAACCTCAAATTGATGCTATTAATGATGCAATGAAAGATTATGATGCAGAGCATGCTGAATACAAAACAGGTTTAAATTCATATAACACTCAAGCAGCAGCATTTAATAAAAAAGCTGGTAAGATTCTTGCACCGATATTAACAGAAAGTACAACGCCTAAAAGAACAGATTATGTTGGTAAAACATTATCGGGTGATCTAACAGGAATAGATTTTTCTTACCAGGATTTAACAACGACTATTTTAGCTGGATGTAATCTTACCAATGCTGATTTTACTTCTGCTAATTTAACGGGCGTTAATTTGAATGGGACTTTATTAGCTGGAGCTGATTTTACTCGTGCTAATTTAACCAATGTAACATTCTGGGCAGCTGATCTGCATGGAGCAGATATGACAGAAGCTATCCTAAAAGGAGTTGATTTGACCAATGCAAATCTTGCAAATGTAGTTGGTTTAACTCAGCAGCAATTAGCAACGGTAGCAAAGAAATAATAATTTACAAAAAATAAGCATATAAAAAAGGCCCACTTTATATCTAGTATAAAGTGGGCCTTTTTATCTGTCTTTTTTAATTAAGCAGCTTGTCCAGCTCTTTTTGCCGCAGCTTTTTTTACAGCTTCTGCGTGTGCTTTTTTACTAGCAAGAGCTCTTGCTTTTTCTTTGCCTTGAGCACTACCATCTTTGCGAGCAGCTTGTCTATCATCATTACGTGCAAATTTGTCTTCGTGTCCAGCAAATTTAGCTTTTACAGAACCATCACGACCATCACGTTTTTCGCCACGGTTCTCACGTTTTTCGCCACGTTTTTCTTGTTTATTGTCATTACCTGCAAATTTGTCTTCACGTCCATCAAATTTAGTTTTTGCAGAAGCGTCTTTTTCTTCAGCAACACCTTTTTTATCTTCAGCAGCAGCTTCATCTTCGTCAGTCATGCTTGCTTTTTTACCTTTAACAGAAGCAAATTTTGAACCTTTTTCGCTATTTGCACGACGTGAATGTGGTTTTTTTGCTTCATCTTCACCTGTGAAAGTCATTGATGTTGAAAGTAACATAGACAATGCTAATAATTGTAACTTCTTCATACGATTCCTTTTTTTGTTCATAATGAACGGTTGTATTATTAAAAAAAATGTATCAATATTGGTTTCTTTGTGTCAACGTTTTTAATTTTTTCTCTAGATTTTTACCTTCTCTTTTCTGTAAAAATTACGGGGATGTGCTTGCCGGTGGGCCTGATGTACTATTTTTTTACATCAAAAAAGCGTAACGCGGCCGCCACCACAACTATTTTCGGAGATGAGGGCAGCGATATCGAAGGTTTTTTATGCACATCTACATTTAGTTGACACCGCCGAGCAAAATTGTAGGTTTTACAAGAGGTCTATTGACAAAAACTTTCTAGATACGTAAAGTAACAGATGAATACAATCTAAAAAAATTAAGGAATATTTTGTGAATATCATAGCGACATTTTCTGTGTTGTTAGTATCTGTAGTTAAAGTCGGGACGATTTCTTCTCCCTGGCAACTATAATTCACGTTATATTCTATTTCTCATCTTTTCCCTACAAAAATTTTTAATCTATTGGCCTTGCTGGCCATAACTATCTTCATTTTTTAAACATGATCGTTTGTTTACGCTCACGATCATCTGTGTTACGCTATATTCTTTATAAAAATTATTGTGGAAGTGAAAAATATGAAAAATATTTTTAAAAAAATTCTGATATTAACTGTTGTAATGAGTGCTTTAAGTTTTGTTGCCTATGTGGTATTGCAACAAATGAATTTTGTTCAAAGTGATCAATCTGCTGTTACAAAAAAACGCATTGCTATTTTTGAACCGGCAACACACCCAGCAATTAATGAAATTGCTCAAGGGTTTATCGATGAAATGAATACGTCTGAATGTCACTATGTTTTTACTCGTTATAATGCCAATGGCAACAAGATGTTACTACAGGCGCAAGCTCAAGAGATCTTGCAATCATCCTATGATCTTGTTTTTACGATTGGTCTTGGTTGTTCTGTCGGTATGAAAGAGGTAACTGCAAAGCAGGGACGTAACTTGCCCATAGTATTTTGTGCGATAGATGATCCGATAAAATTTAATGTACAAGGCGAAAATATAACTGGAGTTATTGATACGACAAATTATCAAGAACAGCTTGCGCTTGCATTGCAGGTACAACCATCAATTAAGAAAATTATTTTGGTGTACGATGTATCGCAAGGCTCTGGCTTAGAAAAAGATAAAGAGTCGATTGTTGCTATTTTGCAAGAAAAAAATATTGATTGCAAACCAGTTGAAATTAATGGATTAACAGAAATACAGCAAAAAGTTTCTGGATTTATGGCTGATACAGATCTTGTCATGATTTTAAAAGATAATACGATTGTCTCTGGCATTGATACGATTATTAAATTGTGTCAGCAGTATAAAGTTCCTTTGCTTGCAACAGATTTAAATTCAGGTCAAAAGGGAGCAGCATTGGCGTATGGTATTCATGAAGCTGATTCCGGAAAAGAAAGCGCTGTTCTTGCACAACTAATTATAGAGCACGGCCAACAACCATCTCAAATTCCTGTCGTTGCAGTAAAAAACATGGTCATGAAAATTAATCGTCAGCAAGCAATCAAGCAAGGTTTACATAGTAATTTTGATACAATTACCAGTTCTGAAATTCACATAGATTAATAAAAATAGAACACAGGGGCTTGCGATATCCTACCAAAACAAGCCCTTGTGTTTGATGAGATAAAAAAGGTTTGAAAATGTATAATTTTATCATGATTGTGCTTGAGCAGTCGTTTATATATTTGCCCTTAGCATTGGGTGCTTATATAAGTTTTTCTTTGTTAAAAGTGCCAGATTTAAGTTTAGAATCAGCATATCTTATGGGTGGTTTAGCTGGAACAACAGCGTTATCATACCTTGTAGGGTATCCTCTTGGAGTAACGTTTGTTCTGACTATTATTGCAGCGATGTGTGGGGGTGCTTTGGTAGGTCTTTGTTCAAGTTGCATGACTTCATTTGGTAAAATTCCTCATTTGCTCTCAGCTATTATGACGTTTGGCCTGTTTCATGGAATTTTTCAATTCTGTTCGCCAGCGTATCAATCATTAGCTGCATATGATAATGGGTTCATGCTTTTTCCTTACTTTGCTCTGTATCCTGAATTATGTGCCCTTGGTATGGTTGGAATCATCATGACCTTGATAATCAGCTATCTTTTAACCACGCAGCTTGGGTATAGTTTTGCAATATTTGGTCACAATCCAAAATTTTTTAAACATTTTGGTATTGCAACTTCGTATGTGTTTATAACTGGCATGATGATCTCAAATGGTCTTGCAGGGTTAGCAGGATTTTTATTTGCACAAACAAGTAATTTAATTGAGCTCAATATGGGAATTGGTAAATCACTATTTTGTATTACCGCGCTCATTTTGGGTCGATCAAGTATCGCATCTAAAAAAAGTTCAATCATGATCCCCGTCACTGGTGTCATAACTTATTTTGCACTGCAACAAATGCTCTTAAAGATTGGATTTAATTTAAAATATTTTACGATGATGCAATCGTTGCTCGTGCTTGTTATTTTATTGATGACGTCTACAAAAAATAATGATCATCATGATCAGTTGGGAGTGTAATATGAAACTAGGTAACAAAATTGTTGTGCATGATCTTACATTTTCATTTAACAAAAATAGTAAAAAATTTTTTGATAAGCTGCATGTTGATTTTGTGCCAGGAACACTTAATTTTATTCAAGGTAAAAATGGTGTTGGCAAATCGACGTTGCTTAAAATTTTTTCTGGTAATATGAGTCCAGACCATCAGTTACAGGGGACATTACATATTAATTGTGATGTGTATGACTTTTGTCAACCAGATACCATGAGTAAAGCTGTCGCATTTGTACCACAAAAGTTTGATGAGTTGCTTGTTGATTCATACTCGTTGTATGAAAATTTACAATTTGCTCAGATGTCTGCATATCCATCATTAGTAAGTTTGCCAAAGATAGTCGCATTGCCAAAGTTGCTTGATGAGTATGGAATTGATTATACGATACCAGTTTCATTATTATCTGGTGGGCAGCGACAAATTTTATCAATGCTCATGATGCTTGAACGTAACCCAAAAATATTACTTTTAGATGAGCCAACAGCAGCATTAGATGAAGAAAATACGAAACTAGTTATGAGCTTTTTGCAAAATTTATGCGTTGAGCAAGGAATGACAATTATAGCAATTGTCCATAACCAAGAATTGGTAGATACTTATGCTCCATCAGGTTATTTTGAGCTTGTACAACATGATGGCAAACGAGCTATCAATTTTGTTTCTTCAAAAATATGATGTTTATGCAGTATCAAATATTGTTAGTATAAAAAAGCGTATAGTTGCAGCCGCAACCATGTTTCCGGAGATGAGCAAAGCGATATCGCAGGTGCGTATGAGGTTTTTCATTTTTAGAGTTGAATAAAGATTTTCTGTGTGTAAAGTTTGTCGACAGAGTGTCGAAATTTGATTATAATTAATGAGTTATCGATTGTTTCGTGATAAAAATGCAACAGTATCTTTGTTGTTGCAAGGGTACATTCATGATTGAAGTATCCAAAGATTTTTTAAATAACATCAGAAAAGGTTACCTTCACTATGTCAAAAAAACCATTTAAAAAACCATCATTTTTCGGTGGTCCTAAAGCGTTATTTATAGCAATCATTGTGCTTGTTGGCTTATTGAGTGTTTTAACTCAATTAACTGATTATGCACGAAATATGAGTGATTTAACGTATAAGCAATATATAGAAAAAGTTCGTGCTGATGAAGTAAAGTCAGTTACGATTTCTGGCCAACATATTGATGGCGTATTTAAAAATGACCAGTTTTTCCAAGTAACTCTGTCATCTGCTGATCAGAGCAAATCATTTGTTATCTCTGGTACCATGCTTGGTCATGAATCAAAAAATACAGATGATCCAAATTTTCAAGCGACGATAGTTCAACGAGATGGTGATTTTGATCTACTTGATAAACATGGCGTGACGTATAAAATTATACCTCCTGCTGCGCCAACAAACGTTTGGTATGTTATTTTATTAGTTTTGTTGTTAGTCAGCTTAGGTCTTCTTTCTGCTTGGTATCTTAATAAACAAGGTAAAGGCAATAATAACCAAGGTGGCGGCGGTCTATTTAACATGGGCAAAAGCCGTGCTAAAATTTTTATGCCAAATACTATTAAAGAAAAATTCACCTCAGTTGCAGGTGCTCATGAAGCAAAAGAAGAGCTTTTTGATATTGTAGATTTTTTAAAGAATCCAGGTAAATATCGTAAAATTGGTGCAAAAATTCCTCGTGGTGTTTTACTGCAAGGTGAACCTGGAACAGGTAAAACATTGCTTGCCCGTGCTGTAGCAGGTGAAGCTCAATGTCCTTTTATTAGTGTGAGCGGTTCTGATTTTGTTGAAGTATTTGTTGGTGTGGGTGCATCTCGTGTTCGTGATTTATTTGCACAAGCAAAACGTAATGCTCCATGCATCGTATTTATTGATGAGATTGATGCGGTAGGGCGCCAACGTAATGGCAGCGGAAATGGTGGCAGTGATGAACGTGAGCAAACATTAAATCAGTTGTTAACAGAGATGGATGGTTTTGAAGTTAATGAAGAACCAATCATTGTTATGGCTGCAACAAACAGAGCTGATGTTTTAGATAAAGCATTGTTACGTCCTGGCCGTTTTGACAGAATTGTTAATGTTCCAGTGCCAGATTTATTATCGCGTGAAGAAATCTTGCATGTACATTTGAAAAAAGTAAAAATAGCATCTGATATTGATGTGAAAAAATTAGCTCGCGCAACAACTGGTTACACTGGTGCTGATTTAGCTAATTACATTAACACTGCGGCTATTTTAGCAACTAAAGCAGGTTTGACGCAGATTACTATGGTGCAATTTGATGAAGCTTTATACTCTAAATTACTTGGTAAATTAGCTAAAACTATTGTTATGACTGATGAAGAAAAAAGAATAACTGCGTACCATGAAGGTGGCCATGCACTCATTAACATTTTAATGGGTGACTTGACGAGTCCTTTGCATAAAGTTACTATTACTCCTCGGTCAGGTGGTTCACTTGGTGTTACGTGTTCTTTACCAAATAGAGAAAAATATTTAAAAACAGTTGAAGAGAATTTAGCTGATATTTGTATCTGTATGGGTGGACGAGCAGCAGAAATGTTAGCATGTAATGTTATGACGACTGGAGCAAGCAGTGATTTTGCTCAGGCTACAAGAGTTGCATACTATTCAGTAGCTCATGTTGGCATGACACAAGCATTAGGAATGGTTGTATATGATCGATCTCATATTGCAGATGCAACTCAAGCTAAAATCGATGTCGAAGTTGCAAAAATATTAGAACAAGAGTATCAACGAGCATATGCATTGCTTGTGGAGCACCGTGATAAATTAGAAATTTTAGCAGCATTGCTTTTAGAAAAAGAAATGGTTGAAGCTTCTGAAATTTATGAAGCTTTAGGAATGATTCAACCTGATATTGTAAAATTGGTCTAATATTGTAGTGGAGTTGTATGCAATATTTCGATCAAATTGAAAATATTATGGTCAGATCCGGGCAACTGGTTATGCAATATTTTCGCCAAGATCTAGAAGTTTATTGCAAAATAGATGGTTCTCTTGCTACAAATGTTGATATTGAAAATGAAATTTTTTTGCAACAGGAACTTTTGCGAATCATGCCAGATGCAGGTATAGTAGCTGAAGAGTCTGGGGCTCAAAATGAAGACCGAGAATATATGTGGATTATTGATCCTTTAGATGGGACCAAAAACTTTATTCAAGGAATTCCTCATTTTTGTATTTGTATCGCATTAACATTTCGTGGAGAGCCAATTGTTGGAGCGATTTATAATCCTATAACCAAAGATCTGTATTATGCAGAAAAAGGTTTAGGTGCCTGGTTGAATGGTAAAAATAAAATTGCTATACAGGATCAAAACTTTGAAAATACAGGTGTTTTAGTTGTGGTTGATGATCTTCAACTTAAACATATAAAATTACAGCAGGAGCTTAAAAGTGGTTGTAACAATTTGCAAATATCAAATCGGTATTTTGGTTGTGCAGGGCTTGATAGTGTGTACGTAGCAGCTGGGTATCTTAATTTTATAGTATTTGAAAATATAGCTTGGTGGGATGTAGCAGCAGGAATGTTGTTAATTGAGCAAGCTGGTGGAATGGTAGACTGGAAGATAAAATCAAGTGACAAAAGCATAAGTGGTAGGTTTATTGCTGGACATCCTTCGATTTTTAAACAGTTTTATATGATTGTTGATAGCAAAATTTGTAATTAATTTTCATTGTAGTAAACTAAAAGTAATAGAATTTATTTTGATAATAAGGTTAATTAAATGGCAAGAATTTGTTCTGTTTGCGACAAGCGACCACATGTCGGTAATAATGTAAGTCACGCAAATAACAAAACTAAACGTTGGATTTATCCGAATGTGCACAAAATGCGTTTTGTTCGTACATCAAGTCCAAAAGTTATTGTTGAGCGTGGCGCAGTTTGCACGAAATGTGTTAAAGCTGGTAAAATAACAAAAGTAATCTAAGGGTAAGGTTTTATCAATGGCTAATAATAAATCAGCAAAAAAACGCGTTTTGCAAAATGAAAAACGTCGCATGAACAACTGTTCTCGCCGTTCTTCAATCAAAACTGCAGTTAAAAAAGTTATGGCAGCAATTGAAACAACATCGACAACAGCAAATGTTGAAGTATTGTTCAATGATGCTCAAGCTAAAATTGCACGTGCAAAAGGTAAAGGCCTTTTACACCGCAACACAGCAGCTCGCAAAATTTCTCGTTTAGCTAAACGTGTAAATGCAGCGAATGCATTAGCAGCAGCTGCTAAGTAATTAGCTTCTGGTAGCGAAAAATTTATGTGGTGCTTGCATTGCATATAAAAATTTAAAATAGGTATATCATCACTGATATACCTATTTTTTTGTCATAAAAATATGAAAATTTGCTATTTTTTAGAGTTCTGGTTAACGATATTATGTTGAGCTTTATACTTTCCAACAGCGTATGCAGTTGCAAGTAATGCCCCATAAGCAGCAACACCAGGAACACCCCCTGCAGCAGCAGAACCAATTAACCCGCCTGTAGCTACGAAAGCAGGGCTTGTAAATGATTCAATTTCTTTTACATCAACATCGATGTTTGCAAGATGACATGGAGGAGCTACAATTAGCCCTGTAATAATAGCTGCACTTCCGCCAGCTATAAGTCCAATTCCTGCACCTATAGATCCACCGATGACTCCTTTTGCACCATCAATAGTATATGTTTTTAACGAATCAGCAGATTTGTATTTAGGGTGTGATGATATTGCACGGCGTGCAGCGGTTGAAATTTTAGATGATGCCATCGATGCAGCTTTGCTATTGAACATAGCATTCATGTAATTTGAGCAAGTAAGAGCGCTGATAAAAATAATGTGAGAAAATAGCTTTTTCATATTCAGATCCTTCAGGTAAAAAACAAATTTACAATTCATTGGTACTCAGGCTTATCATTAAAAAATAGATGCTGTCATTTGTCAAATTAAGATGAAGTTGAGTCAATCAAATTTTTACGAGAGAGTTTTGCCCTACGTTTTCTACGAAAACTCCGGGAATTGGCAGGCCAGTGGGCCTGATGTACTCTTTTTAAATTTTAGCCAGGTTTAATTTCTCAAAGGTTGCTTTATTTTTTGCATAGATTGACGTAGTTTGTCATGAAAAAAGCGTAACGTGGCCGCCGCCACCACTGTTTGCCAAGATGAGCAAAGCGATATCGTAGGTTTTTGTGCACATGTACATTTGGTTCACACAGCGTAGAGTAGAGGCTGCCAAAGATGTGTTTAAAGATGAGATAAACGGTGTCATAGATTTGTATCTTAATTTTTAAATTTGGTTTACTCAGCCTTGCTATACGGTCTTGTATATATTTATTTTAAGCTTTTCATGTAACGAGAAAGAAACTTTTGAGCAACGCTTGTTGCAACCGTAGAGCTTCCAGCATTTTCAAGTAAAATGATCATGACTAAAGGATCATTATCTTGATAATAAAAATAGCTTGCAAACCATGCATGGCAGTTATCCTGTTTTTCTTTCGTATCGATCACTCGGCTTTTAGTTTGTGCTGTTCCAGTTTTTGCATAGACGGTAATATTTTTTAATCGATTTAAATTTTTTGCAGATCCACTGACAATTGCTGATTTCATAGAATCTTGTAAAACATCAAGCGTTGATTGCTTTACATCAAGACAAGTTGTCACAACTTCAGTTTCTTGTAATATTCTTGGTTTAACCAAATACCCTTGAAATATTGAACCGACCATGCAGGCAATTTGAATAGGGGTTGCAAGCAAAAAGCTTTGACCTATTGCTGCAGATAAAGTTTCACCTTTCCACCATGGTTCACCTTTTACGACTCGTTTCCATTCATTTGATGGAACAATCCCCGATGATTCTGGAAACATAATATTTGTTTTTACACCAAGGCCAAATCGGTATGCATAGTCAGCAATCGTATCAATCGATATTTTTTTTGCTATTTCATAACATGCAATATTGCATGAGTGGACAAGGTTTTCTTTTATTGTTAATTTTCCATGTCCCCAGCGATTGTTGCAATAATATTTACGACCTTTAAACGTTGTGTAGCCATGACATAAAAATGTTGATTCTGGAGTAATAATATCGTTTTCCAGGGCAGCTGATATTGTCACGAGTTTAAAAATAGATGCAGGTGGGTAGGATGCGTTAAATGCTCGATTAATAAAAGGGCGATTTGTTTGCAGTTGCTTCCATTCTTCTGTTGAAATAGGCTTAAGAAATATTGAGGGGTCAAATCCCGGTTTTGATACCAGTGCTTTGATTGCTCCATTTTGAGGATCAAGCAAAATAAACGTTCCTGCAAGATCATCAGGCATTGTCAATTCAGCAAGCTCTTGCAGCGATATATCAAGTGTTAGTATCAGGTTTCTGCCCGATTGCGAGTTTGTTAAAGGTGTTTTATGAAGATTTTTACCAAATGAATTAATAATATTAGTTGTGGTACCATGCTTACCCTTTAAAGACTCTTCAAATATAAGTTCAAGTCCCATTTTACCAGCAGATTGTGTGTGTGTGCTATCAAGATCACCAAGATAGCCAAGTATGTGGCATGCCAGATTTTTGTTGGGGTAAAAACGTTTAAAGCTTGTGGTGATGCTGATGTTTTCACTGTCGGCGCACTGTTCAGAAATTTCACTTAAAGCTTGGATGTTAAGATCGCAGCCAAGTCGAACTACTGTTCCAAATTTTTCTGCACGGTTAATTTTTGAAAGTGGTGCTATGATTGGATAGTTGTATTTTTGTAAAATTGCTTCAATTTTTTGTAACATAGTACGTTGCGATGTTGTTAATTTACCGGTACCGGTTCCAATCCAATCGATTTGTGTAATAGGTCGATTCGTGGCAAGTAAATTACCTTTACAATCAAGAATATTACCGCGTAAAGGTTCTATGTTTTTGATGCGAGTGAAGTTTTTTTGGCTTATTTTATCAAGTCGTTGATGATGATAGACTTGTAGATACAATAATCGTCCAAAAATAATAAGAAAAAAAACAAACGAAGTTATACCAATTAAACTCAGTTTTTTTGTTGATTCTTGACTTCTGTACCGCATTATTTTAGCGTTGCCATCATCGAATTGATGGGATGCAATGTGTCATACATAGTTTGTAAATCTTTTGTTGTCACGTGCGTGTATTTTTCGGTGCTTGAAAGTGATTCATGACCCAAAAGCTCTTGCAATGCTCGCAAATCAAGTCCTGCATTTAAAAGATGCGTTGCAAATGAGTGGCGAATTTTATGCGGTGAAAGATGTTTTCGTACCGTTAAATGTTTACTAAACATGGTAAAAATTTTCTGAATCGATCGACTGGTAAGTCCTGCTCCTGAATGATTTAAAAACAAGGTTGTGTCACCTTTATCATTGAAAATTCGTTCATCGTGAATATATTGCAAGATCTTATGTTTAGCTTTTTCACCAAACAGTACGTAGCGTTGCTTTCTGCCTTTGCCAGTGATCAGGATAGTTTTTTCATTAAAATTAATATCTTCAATTTTTATCTGAGTTAATTCAGAGCATCGTATGCCAGTTGCATAAAATGTTTCAAATATAGCTTTGTCTCTAATAGGTCGTAATGACCCAAGATCAGCATCTTGGACTGTATCTAGTAAATAGAAAATTTCATCAGTTGTTAAATACGTAGGAAGTTTTTTTTCTATCGATGGTCGTGTCAGTCGAAGTTCAATTGAAATACCGCATGCTTTTAAAAAACGTTCAAAAGATGTAAAGCATGATATTTTACGTGCCATTGATGATTTTTGTGTTTTTTTATGAAACATAGAAATCAAAAACCGTTCAAGCGCTGTTTTGATAGTAATACCTTGCTCAGATTCAGTATTAATTTTTTCCCAAAAAGAAAAAAATTGATGAAGATCACTTGCGTATGATTTACATGTGTTTGCTGTTAAATTACGTTCTACTTGTACATAAACAAGAAAATCAGCTTTTTTTTCTAGAGCATCAAGGTAGTTCATACGTCCTTTAGTGGGTGTGTTATAAAAGGTTATATTCTTTGCAACGTCTATTAACTGAAGATCTATTAACACCTAAAAATTGTGCTATTTTACTTTGGCATTGAAATTGTTGCCATAGCATCGACATGATTTCAGCATCTTTTAACGCATGTTTACCAAGATTAGCAGCTTGTAACAGTTTTGGATTGGTAACGTTAAATTCAGGATCAAAATGAGTTTCATGGAAAATATGATTTTCTTTTGATTTTTGCGCAAGTAGATGTTGAATCTTCGATTTGAATTCTTGTAAACTTGCAGGTCTACGATCAATTAACTGCTCTTTATCTCGTTTAGAGATTTGCAGTAATGTCGTAAAATTACTTTCTTCAATTGCTTGGTGCGCAAAGCCGTCAATAAGTTCTTGCAGCTCTGTTTCTTCCATAGTCAGTAATGAAGGAAGTGCAAGTGTTGTTGTAGCAAGTTCTTTGTACAGTGTTATAGAAAGCTTGTTTTGATCAATAAGCACTTGAGGGTTTTGACTCATAGAGCAGATGATTCTCACGTCGCTTGATATTTTTTGTTCGCTTTTTACCATGGTAAAGATACCGTATTTGATAAAGTGAGCAAGCTTGTTTTGTGTTTCAAGATCAAGTAATTCAATATTTTTAATAAATAGTGTACCGGTTTTGTCTAATTTCTTGAGCAAGGATTCTTCTTGATCTTGCATTAAAATTGGGTTTAACCCAAAGAGTTTCATAGCAAGGTTATGATTGCTCGAAGTTGGTTTTAAGTCTAAAATGTGCAGTGTGTTTCGTAAGCTAATATGATGAATAATCTCAACAATCGACAAAAGGTCGTCACTATGACTTTGTAGAAACGTTGCTTTTTTGCTCATCGAGATTTCTAATAATTTTATTTTAAAATTAAGAAGTATTTCGCTATTGCTTGGAATAATTTGATTAATTAATTTACCAGATTTGGTTGTTTCTAAGTAGAGTAAATAATCGATTTGGGATGGATCTTGTAACTGATCAATATGAGTTTTAATAATATCAGAAGTGTCTGGGTAATGAATAGTAAAAATAACACCACCATTATGATCAAGATGGGGCACCCCGGTAATCATTAATTGTCTATTATTGTTGTCGTACAAAAATCGAGATTGAATCGTTCTAAATGATTCAACTTGTTCTGCAAGCTTTGCAATCGTAATAGTTGTCGGATGTTTTGTTTGATGATTTAAATTAATTGGTAAAAGTTTTTGTGACGTTTCATTACCAAGCGAAAATTTACCATTTTTATAGAACAGAACACCAATTTGAGCATTGGTTTTTTGTTTTAATAAAATTTTAATACTTTCTTTGTACTGATTAATTTCCTGATGTTTTAGGTATAAATCTTCTTTAATTTTTTTGCTTTCTTGCAGCAACGTTAAGATGTTACTGTTGTGCATAATATTGATTGCACTGGCAAGAAAAGTTCCAAAAATAACAATTTTATTTTGCTCTGCAATGCTATAAAATTTGTGAGTGTTGCTACGATTAATAGTTAAGTAAGCAATAATCGTGTTTTTGTCATACATTGGTAAAAATATCTCACTAGATATTTTTGTTAAGAAATTTGAAAGTGTGTGCTGGTTTTTATCTGCTGTATAAAACGCATCAAACATGACTTCGTCAGCAACTAAAATTCTATACTGTTTTAACAGGTTGACCGCTTCATAATCAGTGTTGATAAATGATTCTATAATATTGCTTATCGAGCTACAGGAAGCTTCATTATTATTTGAGCATATTTCTTGGTTGTTGCGAAAATTAAGGCAAACATTTTCTGGCGCTATTTGAAAATTTTCTTTAAAAAAGATTTGAGTAATAAAAATAATTTCTTGTGGAGTTGTTGCTAGACTTAGATGTTCAATCGTGTTCTTAAAACTTCCGGTAAGAGAAGTCTTTGATCGATCTTGCACTTTGTTTGAAAAATTTAAAAAACGAAATCGTGTGACATGCATACTAAAAAAAATGATAGCAATAGTCATGAGTATTGTTGAAACTGCTGGAATAATACCAGAAATATCAGCTTGGTTGCCTTGTGGTCCAAAAAGTGGAACATATTGCAAAAATTCAATAAATAGATACGGCAGCATAATATATTGTAAAAATATCGTGAGCTGTTTTTTTAAAATGATGGGTAAGTTTTTCTGGTGAAGTTTTATTAACACGGTAATAATCGAAGGTGTTACAATAAAAAATCTATACAATGATGCAAATTGATACATGGCATCAAGTGAAATAAATCCAGTTTTTTTATAAATTCCAAGTGTTGTAATATGTACAAAAATTGGAATGAGTACGCTATTGATAGCAGCAAATAGTTTTTGATACCATCGAAAGGTGAATTTTTTTTCTAAAAGATTTTCTATAAAGAGACCTAAACTTTGATATTGAATAAAGCTTATAATCCATCCAAGAATAATAAAGTGCAGGACATACTTTTCGTCGATAGAAATAATGGATAAATCGAAAGAATATCTCAGGATCCAACAGATATTTGCCATAACCATGCCAAATATTACTATTAATAAAAAATAAAAAGCAGGAGCCTGTTTTTGAGTAAGTTCATTATGACGTATATAAGTTTTAATTAATAAAAAACCTATAGTAATTGATACAATACACCCTATTATTTCTGTATAAAGACAAAATAGGTCGCTAGAAAATATAGTTATAAAATCGATTAAATTGATCATAAAAATTTGATTTTATGTTATATGGTTACTATACTCATTGTAATTACTAGATATTAACATTTTATTAAATTTGACGGAAGAAATTATATTTATGAATATAAAATATCTTATTTCTAACTTACTGGATTTGTCAAAATCTGCAAGTTTTGTTTTGATAGCATTTTTTTCATTCGTGAATGTTAATCAAGTAGATGCGTACTACACAGGATCAAAAAATGAAACTGTATGTCAAGGCCTTCCGACAAGTGCTGAGTCAGGAAAAGGAGGATCATCAGGTTCTGGAAGTGGAAGTTCAGGAGAAGGAAGTTCTACAGGTTCTGGAAGTGGAAGTTCTTCAACAACAGGTAAATAAGAGTTGTTTTTTGTATGTATGAGCAGTCATATATTTACCTACAAATTGAAAAAAAATGAAGAGTAGTTTCTCTATTGATTTATTAATTCAATTACTGCAAAAAGCTACTCTTCACGCAGTTCCGCCTATGACTTTATCAATAAGTCAAGCGTATCCAAGTAATCCTTACCCAATTTTAATCAGTTGTCTTTTAAGTTTACGAGCTCAAGATAAGGTGACGTTACCTGTGTCTCTTAAACTTTTTTCTCGTGCTCATACTCCTGAGCAGATGTTACTGTTATCCATTGAAGATATTGAATCTATTATTCGCCCTGTTAACTATTATAAAACGAAAGCAGCTTTGCTCCATAGCGTGAGTGCAGATTTACTTAATCGCTTTGCTGGTAAAGTTCCTTCCAGTAAAGATGAGCTCATGTCGATTAAAGGAGTTGGTTTAAAAACAACTAATCTTGTTTTAGCTGAAGCTTTTGGCATACCTGCTATTTGTGTTGATGTGCATGTCCATCGTATATCAAACCGGTTAGGTATTATTGCAACTGACACTGTAGAGCAGACAGAGCAAGCATTGCAAATAGTATTGCCTAAAAAATATTGGATAGAGTGGAATCGTTTGCTTGTTATGCTCGGCCAAACTATGTGTACCGCTCAATCACCGTTTTGCTCAAAGTGCCCGTTAGTAGATGTTTGTGATCGTTTTGGTGTGTTTAAGCATCGCTGAAAATGTAACTGGTTTTGATAAATGTGTTGTGCTTGTTATAGTGTTATTATAGTTACATGTTTCTTATTTGTATTTTATTGCATGATGTAGGATCTTTTTTATGATTAATTTTTCAAAACAGCTTGTGAGTGTAATTTTAATGGCTGGAGCTTGCATAGGATTACACGCTCAAGAGTTAGATATTCGTGATGACTTTGGTAGAACAGAGCTTATGAATTATGTTATATTGCAAGAAATAGTCATTGCAGCAAAGCAACAAGAGGTTGCTTGTTTATTTGATACTTGTTATGAATATCGCACAGTCTACCTAGGTCGCATTCATAATGAACCTATCTATAGTACCGTATTGTGTCGAAAAGCTTCTTGTATGGATAAAGACATTCAAGCATTACAAGATTGCAAAAAAGATCTTGCGGCATGTATGAGTACAACAGTTATAGATATTAATGCTTTCGTTGCAGCTGGTGCACAGCTTAAGGCGTATGACCATGCGGGTAATACTGTATTAAACTATTGTAAAACGTATGAAATATATAAAGCTTTGATTGATCATGGAGTGCCGTTTCAGTATGGCGCATGGGCATACTTTAATCCTGGTCAAACAGCGATTGCAACAGTGGCTATGGTGGCATTAACTGCGTATGTTATACATTTATATCAACAAGGTTATTTGTCGTATGATGCGTGTTTGCAATTAAAAAATAATATAGCAGCAGGATTAATAACAACGAGTAATGATGTGCAAAACATGATAACTAAATCATTAGAATATTCGTATGATCTATTTGATACATCACCTTGCAAAATAACAGTTCAGCATCGAGAAGATGGTATATGGCCAGAATTATTGTAGTATAAATTACGTTGACATCAGATGGATTGCATATTATTGCACCCATCTGATTTTTTTATTAAAAATTTTTATAAAGTAGAGGAATTGTTATATGAAATATTCATTCTTTTTTGTAGTAAGCTTAGTATGTTTTCAGTTACAAGCTGCTCCTGAGCATAAAAAATCACACAATCATAAGGTTGAAAAATCTGATCATGCGCTTATAAAAAAAGTTCATTATTCATCGATGGCAAATTTTGCTCAGTCAATTGAAGAGGGTAGAAATCATGTTGAAGAATATGTTACAACACGACCAAAATTATTAACGAAAGTTGAAAAAGTTTCCGGGTTAACACCGCTTGAAATTGCAGTTGTGGCTGATAATGAATGTGCCGTAAAAAGCATACTAGCTGCAGCCTTTGAAAATGATAAAAAATTAGCAATTTCTATGGCTATCGATAAAGCAAGTAAAGCTGGTAATACACATCTGGTAAATATTTTAAAATTTTCATGTATTGAAGATGAAGATGCACTGTAAAAATAAATGATTTTTGATTGACATGAAAAAGGGCGGAACTTTCTATAAAGTTCCGCCCTTAATTTTTAATTTAAAGATTTACCCTACGTTTTCTACGAAAACTCCGGGAATTTGCTGGCCGGTGGGCCTCATGCACTATTTCTTTACATTAAAAAAAGCGTAACGTGGCCGCCGCCACCACTGTTTCCGGAGATGAGCGAAGCGATATCGTAGGTTTTTTTGCACATGTAAATTTGGTTCACACAGCCTAGAGACATAATTCTAGAAGTTTTGCTTTTTCTAAAATATTTTCAAGCGTCAAGTTTTGTTCTTGTTTGCCCGAAACATGTCGCAAGGTGATGGTGTCAGATTCTAATTCTTTTTCACCGACTACCAGCATCCATGGAATACGGTCAAGTTGAGCAACTTTGATTTTTGCAGATAATGGCTCTGCTGAATCGTCAAGTTCTACACGCAAACCCTGAGCAGCTAGGCTATGCATAATTGATTGCGCGTACGCTTTTTCTTTTTCAGTAATAGGCAACACTTTAACTTGTACTGGAGCCAACCAAAAAGGCATATGACCTTTGGTGTGTTCTAGTAAAATTCCAAAAAATCTTTCAAGTGAACCAAAGTTAGCCTGATGAATCATGATCGGCTGTTGTTTTGCTCCACCAGATGCTACGTAGGAAATATTAAAGTTTTGAGGCTGGAACGGATCAATTTGTACTGTTGAACATTGCCATTGACGATCCATTGAATCTTTGATTTTCACTTCGATTTTTGGTCCGTAAAAAGCACCTTCGCCTTCTTGCACAATAAAGTCTTTGTTAGCTTTAGTTAATGCTTGTTTTAAAGCGTTCGTTACTAAATCCCAATACTCATCACTACCCATTGCATTTTCTGGTTTGGTTGAAATTGCATATTTAATCTCATTAAAACCAAAAAGGTTTAAAAGTTGATCAATAATTGCAACAACTTTGATAATCTCTTCTTCTACTTGGTCTGCTGTACAGAAAATATGAGAATCATCTTGCGTAAAAGCGCGAACTCTAAATAATCCGTGTAAAACGCCTGATAGTTCATGACGATGCACGTGACCAAATTCAGCAATTTTTAACGGTAACTCTCGAAATGAACGAGGCTTGTCTTTGTAAATCATGATCGCGCCAGGGCAGTTCATTGGTTTTACTGCATAGGTTTTTTCATCGATATTACAGTAGTACATATTATTTTTATAATGTGCGTAGTGTCCTGATTGCTTCCATAATTCTGAATCAAGCATCATGGGTGTTGAAACTTCTTGATAGTTGTTCTTCGTCCAAATTGTTCTCATAACCGCTTGTAAACTGTTAAGTATATGTTTACCTTTTGGATGAAAAAACGGGAAACCAACGCCTTCTTCCTGGAAAGAAAACAGGTCCATTTCTTTACCAAGTTTACGATGATCATATTTTGCAGCTTGTTCTTGACGTTGCAGGAACATACGAAGATCTTTTGCTGTTGGAAATGCTATGCCGCTGATGCGTTGCAGCGGTGTGCCTTCGCGGTCTGCTCGCCAGTATGAGCCGGAAATATTAGTCAGCATAAAATTCTTAAGTAAACCAGTTGATTTTACATGGCCACCACGACATAGGTCATAAAAATCACCTTGTCGAGAGAATCCTACTGTGTCGCCAGGAATACCGTCGATTAATTCAAGCTTGAATGGATTGTTTTTGTAAATTTCACGAGCTCGTTCTTTTGAAATTTCTTCATGGGTAATTTCTAAATTTTTTTGTGCAAGTTCAGTCATACGAGCGGAGATAAGTTCAAGATCGCTTTCTTTAAAATTGGTTTCTGGTTGAAAGTCATAAAAAAAGCCACTGCTGGTTGCAGGTCCAATGGTTAATCTTGTATTTGGAAATAGTTCAATGACAGCTTGACCAAGTAAATGGGCTGTCGAGTGTCGCAATATTTCTAAATCTTTATCATGTTCCATGAATCAATCCTTTTGTGTTAGCCATTTTTGTATAAATGTCTGAATTTTGCTAATGGGAGCCCTTTATATTCTATTCTGTAGGATAAATCGAATTGATGAAAAAAACAAATTTATGCATGATCTTAAACGTGTTTGTTCTGATTATTATTGTCTTGGGCAATTTTTTTATTTTTTTCTTGGTGCAAAAATTTTGTGTTCTCATAATAATTCTTTGAGTCATTGAAGTCTTTTCAATAAAACATCTTTGTTTGTTAGCTGGCCAGTTGTTTTAGTTTCAGTTTGTGATATTATTAAGATGTGTAATATTCAATTTGTAAAAACAAAAAAGTCACCTAAAAAATTAAAGGATATAGTATGAAAAATAAATTTATGATGTGTATGATGCTTGGGGTCATGAGTTCTTTGCATGCAAGTGAACAAGAGTGCGGATCACCACGTGTAAGAGACGTCAAAAAAAACGTTCAGAATTTAGATTGGCAAGACAAGCTTAATACGCTTGATAATGAGTTAAAAGTATCTGACTTATCATTACAAGAAATTTTAGCTTTACGATCAATGAAAGCAAAATGCGAAAGAGTTTTGAATTTAATTAAAAATAAATAATTATATTTATTTTTAATAGTGAAAAACGCTAGGTTATTAAGCCCTGGATGAAAGTCCGGGGTTGTTAATTTTATAATAAGAATAAAGAAAGAAATACTATGAAAACAAATTTAATAGCATTCATAATGATTGCGCTTGCAGGCTCTTTGCAGGCAAGTGAAGATAAGCAAAGTATGCAATTTATTCCTTTTGCTATGAAATCTAATTTAACTAAGCAATTGCATGCTTATAATAAAGAAATTCGTAATGATGGGTATCAAATGACAGCTTTATGTCGTAATGGCCGTATATCAGAAGATCAGGTGTTTCAAGTAGTAGAACAATCGCGCTTGAGCCCACATTTTGGTGTTGCTGCACAATTTAGCAAGGGTATCAGCGATAATTGTCGTATGAGTTCTCCTTGCTATATAGATTTGCAAAATAAATATAATGCGCAAGGTACAAGTGACGAAGAAAAAAAGCGATGCAAGCGGATCATGCATGCTATATTAAATAAATAGTTGTATTAAATTTTAAAAAATAGATATTTCGTTATGTTTGTAGCGGAGTATCTATTTTTTGTCGTATGGCATGTATGTTATTTTTTCATCTATTGATTCTCATATGCTCAAAGTGCTACGTTGTATTTGTTGTTTAATTACATATATAAAATATTGTAATCGCTCACATACTTTTATTTTTTCGTGTTTTTTGTCAGATAGTTTTAAGAGCATGTGCTTTGTCGTCCATGCTCATTATATTTTTTAGTTTTTTTAAGGAATTTTCATGATGAATAAAATATTTTTAATCATAGTTAGTCTTATAGGTTTTAATTCTGTTCATTGTAGTCAGATTACTGACGATGATAAAATGCACATGCTTAACACAGGGTTAATTGCTATAAATCCAAAAACTCATTGCTTTACTCTTGCTCGTGGAGTTGATAAAGCTATTGTCCAAGCAATTTGTAATGGCGCAGATGATACATTTGTTTTATTATTAGTTGATCAATCCAGAGAAACAAGTAAATCAATAAAATTTAATGCTTATATGGCAGCAAAAATTAAATCAACATATCAATTGTATGACCCAACAATTGTAAAAATAAAAGATGATTTAAAGTACGCAACTACCAATGACGATCGATCTGAATTAAATCAAAAACTCCAAGCTCGTTTGAATTCTTATAAAATATATTATTAAAAAAACGACTTTTGGGCATTTTTACTTGTAGCGTTATCATTTTTTACGATGAAAAGCTATTTTAAAAATAGCAAAAATCATAATGTATGGTATGCAATAAAAACTTATAGTAAGTATGAAATTGCTGTATGTATAGTAAAAAGCAATGCATCGAAACGTGCATTGCTTTTTACTATTTGTGTAAGGATCAATTTGGAAAAGTAGTGTATTCTTAGATTCTTATAAGAATATTGAATTTTTTTTGTATCAAACTCTTTATTTCTGATCTATATTCATACGTGTAGATATATTCTACTTTTAACATTTTTGAATTTAAAAAAAGTATAGAAAAGATAAGGATCTCATGATAGATAAAAAAATTTATGTTCTTGATACCAACGTTTTGGTTGAAGATCCCGAAGCGATTTTTCGTTTTAAAGATGCCATTTTAGGTATACCTGTTACCGTTCTTGAAGAGCTGGATAAAATTAAAGTTGAAAATAGTAGTCGTGGAACCAATGCTCGATTAATTACTCGTCATCTTGATCAACTTCGATCAAAAGGGAATCTTTCTGATGGTGTTGAACTAGATAACGGCTCATTTATTCAAGTTTTATTTGAAACTGAATGCCGTCAAAAATCTGTTTTTGGTGTTAATGTTGCAGATAATAAAATATTATTAAATGCTGCTTATCTTAAAGAGCAGGGTCGTGATGTCGTCTTTGTTACCAAAGATATTAACGCTCGTGTAAAAGCTGATGTGCTTGGTATTGAAGCGCAAGATTATTTACAAGGGTTAGTTCTTGTTGATAATTACTACAAAGGCTGGAGAGAGCATGCAATTTCGAGTAATGAATTACGACAAACTCAGCCAACAATTTTAAAAGATTTGGCGGATGCAGAAACATTGTTTATTAATGAATTTGTTGTGTTATCGAGTTTGAATAATCCTCATAATCAACGAGTTTTTAGATATCTTGGACAAGGTAAATTTAAGAACGTTGAATCAGCATTAGTCAACTGGCCAATCACTGCTCGTAACGTGCATCAGATTATGGCGCTTGATTTATTATTTGATCAAGACATTAAAATGATTTCATTAACTGGGCCAGCTGGAACAGGAAAAACTTTCTTGGCCGTGCTTGCAGGGTTACATCAGGTTTTAGAAACTGAAGATTATTTAAAAATGATGATAGCTCGTTCGGTTGTGCCATTGGGCCATGATATAGGCTTTTTACCAGGTGATGTACAAGAAAAATTACACGGTTGGATGCAACCGATTTATGATAACGTTGATTTAATTACGCACATGATTGCAGATCGTCGTAAAAATGAATCATCGTACCACCATGAAAAAGGATACGATCGTAATTGGAACGAAGAAGATCATCACTTTAATAAAAAACGTTTTGTTAAGGGTCGTCATGGCGGCAAAGGTTATTACAAAGATGTTCCAGAAAAAGAGTTCCGTTCTCTTGATGAATTAATTCAAAAGCGAAAAATGAGCTTAGAAGCAATTACCTACATGCGTGGTCGTTCGATACCTAATCAGTTTATTTTGATTGATGAGGTGCAGAATTTAACAGCTCACGAGGTGAAAACATTATTAAGTCGTGTTGGTGAAGGCAGTAAAATTATTTTAGCTGGTGATCCGTATCAAATTGACGTACCATACTTAGATTTTTCAACCAACGGATTGGTTATTGCAACCGACAGATTCCGTGGGCAGTCCTTATTTGGTAGTGTGTTTATGCCAAAATCAGAACGTAGCGAATTAAGTCGATTAGTACAAGAGCTACTCTAAATTTAAATATTTCAAAATGAAAAAGGCGATTAGTACATAATCGCCTTTTTCATTTTGAAATATTTAAAGATGTTTTCTAATTTTGAGCTGATCTGATAATTTCACGTATTTCATCTGTTATTGCTACATTTAGAGCAACTTGTCCATGAGTGTTTTGTAAATTAATGTTTGCATCTGCATCGACTAAATATTGCACTATTTCTGTAAAACCTGATTGAGCAGCTATTAATAAAGGTGTAGCTTTATCATCAGTTGTTTGAAGGTTAACATCTGCTTGAGCTTTGATTAAAAGTTTTACCATTTCTTTATCGCCTTTATGAGCTGCTATGAATAAAGGCGTAGCGCCAGAATATCTTCTGTAATCTAAATATAAATATGACGGAAGCCAGCCGTTCTTGCTTGTTGCAAGATTAACATCTGAACCCGCTGTAATTAAAAGTTCTGCAATTTTTGTATTGCCTTGAAAAACTGCCATTATTAATGGACTGATTCCTGTATAAGTTGTTTGAATATTAGGTTTTGCGCCTGCTGTGAGTAAAATTTTTACAATTTCTATATTATTATTTTGAGCTGCGATTAATAATGGAGTCGCTCCAACATAATTATTTGCATCGTATGCATGTATATGATCAAATGAATACATAGATTGTTCTTCGGGGATACGATCGATGGTTTTAATATCAACGTTTACAGCTGCTTGAAGTAAAAGATTTATAATTTCTGTATGATTTTTTTTAGATGCAATATGTAATGGACTTTCTCCATATGTTATTTGGTTGCCCCATTCAAATAACCATTCTTTTACCATATTATTTAACTGTTCATCTCTGTTTTTTCGCTGCATAATATACGTAAATAATGGAATTTCTATTGCTCCAACAGGGCTTGTGGCATAATTTATATAATTAGCTAATGGCTTATTATCATAAAGAGCTTGCTTGATTGTTGATATAAATGATTCTTTCATCTGTTCAGTTATCAGATCTTGAGCTTTTTCAATTACTTCATCAAACGTAGCATCGTCTGATTCAGTAATATTTTGGTTTAATACATTAAAAAATGAATGAAGTTCAAGTAAACCTTGTGACTCTAAAAATGCAAGATCTTGTTTTAAATCTCTATAATTATGAGATTCCATTGCAAGATCAATAATATCTTGTCGATTTTGCGCTGGTGTTACAATTTGTTCTGAACCATCTATCTTTATTGTTAGCTGTAAAGACATCATAAGTAATATTATTAATTTTTTTCCATACTGATCCTTTTTTATATTTATATTTGTATTAATCTTAGCAAAATTAATTTATACATAGCAAGTGATGTAGGCTTGATTTGCATTCAGGTGTGATAAGATAAAGAAAGTTATAAATCATCGTAATAAAAAGATGAAATGTAAAATCAGTTCACATTCAAAATATAGATATCTGTATCATATAGTATGGATTTCAAAATACAGAACTATGATTGTTATTGTAATGAAATCTGGTACGATGTGTTTTGGTATAAATTTAATAAATTTTTTTTGTAAATCGATTGTTTGTATGAATAAAATGACAATGTTTTTGGTAGCTACATTATTTCCATCGTTTTCATATAGTAGCTTTCCTACCGTTACAGAACTTTGCAACGCTGGAGCAGAGTTGTTTTGTTGTCGTTTAAGTAAACCTGGTTCAGAAATATTACCATCCCTGGCCCCAGGTAGTTTTTCATCATATGAAAAAGTAGTTGAAACGAAAAATGTAACAATTAATTTGCATGATTATACTCAGCTGCAAAAAGATGCTGCTTTAGCTCGTTACCAAAAAGTTGTTGACTGTGGATTATATACTCAAGCTGATGTGCATAATGGCAAAGTAAAGGCATCTTTAATTTCTAAAGAAACAATAGCGATAGCTATAGCCTACAAGCAAGATCAAGTTCGTTTAAATTCTCTTGCATAAATAAAAAATTTGAGCAAAAAATTATAAAATAAACTACTTGTTTTAAAAATATTAAAAGGCTTGTATGAAACATTTCATGCAAGCCTTTTTGTTATGAATTTAAATTGCTATTACTCACATTGAAAACATTGGTGCAAAGTTATTTTTATAAATGGTCTTACCTTTTTACAATGTATGCTTTACTTGGTATTTTTATTACAGATATTTCTATGTCTATAAAAATTTTAAACTGAAAATAAAAAAGGTTATGCCTGTGAAAAAAAATTATATAAAATTACTCATAATTTTATTAATCTTTGGAAGTAAACAATCGATTGCCAATTGGAAAAAAACAGCAATAGATTCTACCACTTTAGCAAAAGCTGTTTTAGCTGGATATTATGTACATAATAAACATAATAATCCTATGGTTAATCAATCTTTTAGTCCTGCTGTAAATGTACAATCGTTAAGTTACAATCCTGTATATTCACAATTAAGAACAAGTGCTCATTTAAAAAATAAAAAAGATCAATGTGGAGTAGCTGGTCTTTATACAGCTACAAAAGAAATATTAGAAGAATTTGCTATTCAAGATCAGTATGAATCTCAAGATGTTTTAATTGAAGGTTTATTGTGGTCGGAATTAATTTCTGATGAGCAACGAATTGTATATTTAAAAAAAGCTTTAAAGCTTAGTGTCGATGAAAATTTTAATTATGAATTAGCTGTACGTTGTTTGTCTAAGATATCTCATGAAGAATGGGATTCTTTTTTAAAAAAATTACATGAATTTGCTTACCAAGATAGATCAAAAATTATTACTATGAATAATTTTTATCAGGCTACCATCTTTAATGGATTTAATTTTAGGAATCAAGTTGAAATGTATCAGTTGCTAGGTGTAAATAATCAGCAACTTATTGATATGATTCTTAAAATTCATGAATGGCTTATAACTCTCCGTGACGTAATTGATACACATATTTTTAATTCAAATAAAAAATTAGAATATGCTTGGCATGAATCTTCTCATGCATTTGAAGCTGTTTGTGCAAATAAAAATTTAATTCTAAGTCAAGTTTCAATTAAAGGAAGTGGACTTATAGGAGGCGCTTGTTTCTTTAATACTCAATTTGAGCAAAGAAGAAGTACTTCATTACAAGATGAATTTTATGACCATGCCGAAAGATTAGATTTTATGAAAAGAAGAATTAGAATTTTTTTAGCAGGTGGTATTGGGCAGATGATTCTAGAGAATAAAAAATTAAGTTATGCAGAGTTTCAAGAAAGATATGAATGCAATATAAGTAGCGATATGCGTGGCGTTAGTAAAGAATTGATGCATTACTTACTATGTAAAGACTTTATTATGATTCCTGAGTGTTCTAAAAGTAAGTTAAAGTCTCGTGTCATAAAAATTCCGGGAGAGCGGCTAGAATATATTGAAAAATTAGTTGAAGAGTGTTATGAAGAAGCATATCTAAATTTATATGCAAACAAAGATATTGTAGATAAAATAGCGCAAGAAGTTTTAAAGCATGGTGTAATTTCTGGAGATATAGTTTATCAGTTAGCTGGTAAAGAAAGGGCAAAGTATGATTTTGAAATGTCTTCAACTGAAATAGTTACGAGATCTTTATTAGATTGGTTATCATGGACATGTCATTGTATGGCTTTTTATGATCAGTATGATACACAGATCTAATAAAACTAGCTTTGGTTGAGTTATGAGAAACATAACAAACTTTTTACAAAGCCATTCAAAATAATGTTAAAGTTATGTTGAAAACTTAACAAAATCTAGGCTGTGTCAGCAAAATTTAAAAATAAGATACAAGCCTTTCATATCGCTTCGCTTATCTGCGCAAACAGAGGTAGCTGCGGCCACTGGATGCTTTTTATGTAAAGAAAGAGTTCGCCCCACCGGCCAGCAAATTCCCTGAGTTTTTCTACAAAACCTAGGTTGAGTGAACCAAATTTTTACTATAGAGTTTTGCCCTGCGTTTTCTATGAAAACTTCGGGGGCCGGCAGGCCGGTGGGCCTGATGCACTCTTTTTAAATCTTAGCCAGGTTTAATTTCTCAAAGTTTGCTTCGTTTTTTGCATAGATTGACGTAGTTTTTCATTAAAAAAGCGTAACGTGGCCGCCGCCACCACTGCTTCCGGAGATGAGCGAAGCGATATCGTAGGATTGTACACAAGTTTTAAATTTGGTTCACACAGCCTAGGGTCAAACGCTTTCTATAAAATTTGTTTCAGATAACGTACATTTTTTTAATGATGCAATAAAATTTCTTATGAGAAATAAATCATACTATTGTTTATTGTAAAAAGCTTTACCTTTTTACAAATTGTTTTTAATTTGGTATTTTTATACTATATATTTTATTGAAATGTTTTTTTGTAATAAGGATATAATGAAAAATTTAAAAATGTTTTTTATGCGTCATGTTGGGTTAATTTTAACAATGATGGCTGGCTATACAGGAATGAATGCATCTTCTGCAAACGAATTTGAAAAATGTCTTAAAGCAAAAGCTGATTTTTTGAGTATGTGTAGCACAGGAGTTATTGATCAACAATTTGTTTCTCATTATTCAACAAAAAAAAATAATGTTTATAAAATAGCATTTCAAACTTGCATGCAGGTTAAATATGGAAAAGATTATTTGAGCAATGCTTCTTATCAAGAAGATTTAAAGCGAGAACAATTATTTCAGCAAGAATTATCAGTTGACCTTGATAATATAAAAAAATCTGCATCTCAAGTTCGATGTGATCAACTTCGTAAAGATTTTGTAACAAGTTTAGCATCAGTGCAAAGTGAAGAAAATAAAGCAGCAGTTATCAAAGCGTTTGATAAACAATTGGCTGAGTGTAACGTCTAATATTTTTTATAAAAAAGCGGAGCTGAGATAGTACTATCTCAGCTCCGCTTTTTTATTATCTACAATCTATAATTTTATCCCTCAGGAGTAATTCGTGTTGATTTTGATCGTTGTCTACTTGCTGCAACAATAGTATACCGATCGGATATTGATGATTGACTTGGTTTTAAAGAATTTTCTGCAAAATTTACCGTTTCTCTTCTTTTTGACGAAGCAGAACTTTTGCTACTTGAGCTTGATGTTGATGAAGATGTTCTGCTGCTCGCTCGTGATGAAGGTGTTTTTTTATACTCTATAAGCTGAGATACATCGATGGTGCGTTCAGGAGTTTTAAGTATTGAATTTTCAGGTGTTTGTGTTGATAATGGCGCAGGAGCAATTTTAGGAGAGCCTTTAAACATGTTTGTTATGCCAGCCATAATAGCTTGGTAACATGAAGCTTTTTTTACGGGTTGATTTTTAAAAGCTCGTTCCCATTGATAATAATCAAGTTTAATTTCTCGTTTCTCTGCATTAATATCACGTGTATCTTTGTTTTTTTCGTGAGATTGGTTTTTTGCTATTGATTGTTCTAGTTCATTAAAATATTCTACAACATAATCAAAAGCAGCTTTTCCCTGCATGTCTTCAGCTTTTTGGTCAACATAATTGTCTAAGAGCATGCTGGTAATTTCAAAATCATGTGCTACACATGCAATATGCAAAGGAGTTTGCCATGAATTATTCGTTGCATTAACATCTGCACCATGTTCAAGTAAGAATCGTATAGTTCTTATCATTTCTTGGTATTTTATTTGGTGGTGTCTTTGCTTATCTTTATTGTTACCTGGTTTGTAAAAAAGAATTCTATTTTTGTGATATGCAGCAATTTCTACTGCTATATGTAATGGACGTGATTCTGTTTCTTTATCAAATATATAGTTTACAAGCCTTGTAAAGTTTGCATCATTTTCAGAGCCACGTAATGCAAATGATTTATTAAAAATTGCTTCAAGGTATGGTGCATTACCTGCATATAAAGCTATTTCAAAATTATGTGCAAGTTGATCTTGTTCAGCTTGATATAAATAATTATTAATTTCATACAGATTAGCGTTAATAAATTTTGAAAAATTTTGTAAATGAGAACTTAATTTTTTGTAAGGATAGTTTGCCGTAAAATATCCACTCATGAGTAGATCTGGATATCCACTTATGAGTGCAAGGGACAAGCAAGCTATAATTATTTTATTTTTTTTAATCATGGGGTAACTCCATTTCGATACATATTCTATTTGAAAACATTCTATCAAATTTAAAACATTCAAATCAATGGATTGCCAGAGTTTTTTTACTGCGTATTGTTTTTTTTGATGGGAGTTGTGCATATAGATACGACAGCTCATGTTTTAATACGATATCATGTATGTATCATGCGGTAGCTGTTTAATATCAGATATCTAAGAGTCCGGGAGTATGTCTGATAGACTCTTTTCTAAACTAAAAAAGCGTAAAGAGATTATTGCCACATGTGTTTACTAAGATGAGCGCGGCGATATCGCAGCCCTTGATCTTAATTTTTGAGCGTGGTTTATGCACTGAGAGAATACAGATGCAATAGAAAATTTTATTCTAGCTATGAATGGTCGATGAAGCAGGGCAAGCAACATCGATTGTATTTGCAGCAGAGTTGTTATTTTTAGACGTCTTTGGCGTAACTACGACTGATTTTTTTAAAATTTCTTTAAATTGATCAAACGTTAAATTTTTTGCCGCAGATTTAAAAATAACAACACAATCTTTATTAAGTTCAAATAATTTATTTTCATAGAAAATAGCTCTACCCCATCGACGCAAAAGATTGCGCTCTGGAGCATTACCAACTTTTCGTGAAGTAATAAGAAGTACTCGACCAAAAGAAAGGATACAAGGAGCTGATAATATTACCAGCTCCTTGCTTTTATATGCTGCTTGAGTCGTTTGAAACAAAAGATCTATTTCTTTTCGTTTAAACTTAGAAATCTGTTTTGCAACATCTTTCATTGTGATATTAAGCGCGAACAGCTAAGCGTTTTCTGCCTTTAGCACGACGACGGTTAATAATTGTTCTACCACTAAGAGTAGACATTCTTTTGCGGAACCCGTGTTTACGGTTTCTTTTTACGCGGCTTTTTTTAAAAAAGGTGACTGACATGAAGTACCTACTATATTAGAAAATTTACAAATTAATCTAAATCTAAGTCTAAAGATTTTCCTCTTTTTTGCAACAGAAAGCTTTAATCTTTTTTACAATAATTATTTAATCATCTGATTAAAAAGGCTTTAATTGAGCTGTTTTGACCTTTTAATGCTGCTGTGTCTATGAATTAATGAAGTTGACAATAGAAAGCAATGTGGTGCAAAAACTGCTGCAGAAGTTGCATATCAGAGTTTTTTAGCAAGAGCGCTTGTGTTTATTATGAAAGATTGGGTGAGCTATTTTTCATAATAAATTTTATGATTGCAGGTAAACAAAAACGGTAGACCTTACAAAAAGATCTACCGCCAAAAAAAGGAGCAGAGTTAGAAAGAGATGAGTTATTGCAAACTTATATCTTGTAATAATTCTAACATACGTAAAATTTAACGCAAACGGGTAGGGGTGTTTTGCTTGTAGCCGTGAAAAAGGCCTTGATGCTTTATGTGTATCAAGGCCTTTTATAATTGCTGTTTATTTTGTCAGATGATAAATAATATGGTTTAAAGCTTTTTCTCTCACGCACGCACGCTTGATAGATTCAAGAGCTATAGGAGCTTCTTGGCCTTCAAATTGAGTAGAAGGTGGATCAAAGTATAAGAACTCTTTTGTTCGTGTGCGTTGCATCAAATTAAAGTATGCTTTAATATCATCATGACTTGCAGTCAGATTTTCCGTGTATGCTATGTAATCGGTAACAACAACTTCATACAGCTGCTTTTTAGCCAAGGTTGTAATGTGGTCGTCAAAATCAGATTTCATTTTATACAAAGTATAATCTGGTTTTTGTTGCAGTTCATAAATGATGACTTCTTTTTGAGCTTGTACCGATGATGGTGGTACTAAAATATTATTCCGTTTAATAATCGTGTTTAAAGCAGCGTCTGCAGTTAAACGACTCTGAGAGACATCAGAACTAAAGGAAAAAATCTCAATAAGTTTGTTGTGAACGTCTTTTTTACTTTTTAACCTAAAGTGATGCTTGAGGTATTCAGTCGAAAAGTATTTGAATGGTAATCGATCTTTAATCTGAATTGCATACGTGTAGGGTGCATCAAATGAATTGCAGAAATATTGACGTAAGCTTGTGTTGTCAGTGATGATAATTTCATTAATTCTTTTGTTTAAAAAAAGTTCATGGAACGTAAGATCTGGTTCTTCATCACCAATTTTAAGCCACAGTTCAGATTTTTTATTTTGAAATAAGGCTTTTTTGTCGATATCAATAATCCATGCATCAAAACATACCCAGTCACCAATTTGGACCGTATCTTCAGCTTGATAGATCAACTGTTGTTGCTCTTCTTCTTCTAAGAAAGATTTTACTTGGTTGTCGATATCACGATATTTTTTTCGTTGTGTAGCTTTAAATGGAAGCGTTTTCCATCGTTGAATGTAGATCTCTTTTGGTAAAAGACCTTCAAACGTGTACACAGCGTCTTTATCAAGATCCATACTGATTTCAGTAAGACGTAATTGACCAACGACTAAAAGTTTGTTTTTGTGAATGTATTCAAGAAGGGTATCAATGACAAAATGCTTAAGAAAAATCTCTTGCATATGATTGATAATTGTTTTTTTGTAATGAACTTGGATGTAATCTAAAGGAACTGCGCCTTTTTTGAATCCGTGGGAATCAGAATCCAACTGTTGGATTTGGGCAGCATGTTTGAAAAAACTTTGAACAACTGACTGAGGAATGATGACACGACATTTGCATATACCAGGTGTGTTGCAATCAATCTCGAATTGAACTCCTTTGTGCTTCACGCGCTCTCTCCTTCGCATTTTTTTGGTGCACGAGGAGGGACTCGAACCCCCACTCCGATAAAAGAGCCGGAACCTAAATCCGGTGCGTCTACCAATTTCGCCACTCGTGCACTAGCTTGTATGTCAATTTCAATGATTATATCTTATCACAGATATAAATAAAGAAAAGAAATATTTTAAAAAGTTTTTAAATCTTTCTTTTTCTTTTCACCAAGCATATCAATTTGAGCAATAAATTTGTCAGTAAATTCTTGTAAACTTTTTGTTAATCGTTTAGAAAAATCTTCTGAAATATTTTTTTTCTTTTCGTTGTCTTTGATAACGTTCCCAAAATCTTTACGAACGTTACGAACTGCAACTTTAGCATCTTCAGCTTTTTTGCTTACTAATTTAGCAAGTTCTTCACGTCGAGTTCCACTCATTGGTGGTAATTCAAGACGAATTACGGTTCCATTTGTTTGTGGATTAATATTCAACTGTGATGCAAGAATTGCTTTTTCAATATGAGCAACAACTGATTTGTCCCATGGTTGAATGCTAATTAAGTTCGACTCAGGGATGCTGATTGAAGCAAGTTCACGCAAAGGCATCATGTTGCCATAACAGTCAACTCGTAAATCTTCTACCATTGATGCAGAAGCTTTTCCTGTGTTAACACTGCTTAAGTCTTTTTCAAAGTGCTTAATAGCTTTATCCATCTCAGTTGCAACTGAAAGATCAAAAGGCTTTATATTATTTTCTTCTATAGTTGAGATCATTATCGGTTCCTTAAGGTTTAGTTACCAACTTCAAAACGAGCAAAACGTTTGATTTTGATATTTTCGCCTGTTTTAGCGATAAGTTCTTTTAATAGTTCTTCAATTGTTTTTGTTTCATCTTTAACAAAAGATTGTTTTAGTAAACAAACTTCACTGAAGATTTTTTTCATTTTGCCTTCAACGATTTTATCGATCATTGCAGCAGGTTTGCCTTCGTTTTTTAACAATTCGCGAGCAATTTCTTCTTCTTTTGCAAGGAAAGCAGCATCAACGTTTTCATTGTCTAAGTACAATGGTTTCATTGCAGCAATATGCATAGCGATATCTTGAGCAAAAGCTTTTGTTGCAGATGTACGAGCTACGAAGTCTGTTTCGCAATTTAATTCAACTAATACACCTGTTTGATCACCTGGGTGAATGTATGAAACAACAATACCTTGTGTTGTTGCGTTGCCTGCACGTTTACCAGCGATTGAAGTACCTTTTTTACGAAGTTCTTCGATTGCTTTTTCGATGTTGCCATCAGTTGCTTCAAGTGCGTTTTTGCAATCAAGCATGCCAAGACCAGTGATTTGACGAAGTTCTTGAATTGCGCTTAATGATACTTTAGCCATTAGTATGGGCTCCCCATGAATAATATTCGTTTAATTTTCATCGCGATAATCTGAATCTATTGTAATAAAATTCATTACCATTAGTATGCCATACTCTGTAAAAATTAGAAAGTATGACGCTATTTTTGGTAGTATACAATTTTAAAAGAATGAGATAGTAACTATTCTACGGAAAAAATAAAAAATGCATAGAGGTAAAGCAGGTGATTGTGGTTTTACATAAAAATAAAGGCTGACGAGAGCCAGCCTTTATTGAAGATTTCAGAGCTGCTTGCTTATTGAAATAGATTCCAGCTCTTAGCTTTTGCTCTTTGTTGTTCTAGTAATGCGCGGCTAGAATTTTGAAAGTCAGAAGCATTTTCTTTTATTGTCGTAGATTGATTGCTTAGATCAGATAACTTTTTCCCCCTGTTTTCAAGAGATTTGCCTAAAGTCGATTCTTGAGGTTGAGCGATGGAAGAATTGCTGTCACGAGCATCAGCCAAGTTAAAGCTTCCAGATTGAGTTGCTACGGGCTCGACGCTTGAAGAACGACTAAATACCCAATCGTAACAACTTGAAATCCAATTAGTGAAAGATTCAAGACTCCAATTTTTTAACCAAGATTCAGCGGTTTTAGTAAATTGAGCTTTATCTGCTTCTGTTGTTTTTGTACCAAGAGCTTGCTCAATATCTTGAGCTGCTGTATCTACAATTGATTCTGTTTGAGCAGCTTTTTTTTCAGGGTCAATTTCGCGAGATGTACTTTCAGCATCGGCTTGTAATTTTTCTGCAGTAACTTTTGCTTCAGGTCTTTCAGCTGAGGTAAACCAGCTTGATAGATTCCATGAAGATGATGTAGGAGAGCTATTTTTTTTAGATGATTTTTTTAGGCTATCAGCACTTAAATTATCAGCTGACGATTTTACATTTTTTGCTTGATCATTCATACGATTTTCTGCTGCTTTATTTTGTTTTGCAATTCTATCTTGTTCAGCTTTTCTTTGTGCATTATCGTTCTCAGTTTTTTTATTTTCTTTTGCTGGGTCGACTGTTTTTTTAGTTGCTTTTGCAGCTTCTCCTTCTCCAAAGCCCCATGCTTGTAAATTCTTCTGGCAGCCTACAGCAAGTAAACTGCATGCAAGTACTATGTGTAGTTTTTTCATACGTATTTCCTTTTTATTATAATTGAAATTCTTATTGTTATCGTACACGTTTCAAGCTTTTATTTGCAATGGATTACAAGCTATTATGCTGTTTGAAAAAGCTTTGTGTGGTATGTCATGGAGGTTAAAAACAGAAAACAAATAATTTTTATGTGCAATAAAATAAAAAATAATGATATAGTATTGGTTCTTTGAGAAAAAATAAAAAATAAATGCTTAAAAACCCTCTACAAATCACACTATGAAACTTGATCAACAGACACTTGTATACGAAAAAATTAAAGCGGGTTGTACTCGCTTTGTTGGAAAAACTATTCTTCATACAGCGCCTCATCATGATGATATTTTGCTTGGGTACCATACGTATGCTATGCAGCTGTTATCAGGTAATACAAATCATATACTGTATGCAACGAGCGGATACAATGGTGTGCGGGATGAATATGTTGCAAAAATGATTCGCGGGCTTGACGAGTCGATTATTGCAACAGCTATGAATATGTCATATGAGCAACTATTGCATCGATTTGCACAAGCGTATACTGCTTATGCAAGTAAAGAAATGCTGCTGTTGACACAATACATGATTATACAATTTGTAGCAGATATTTTTGGATGTAGAACGAATGAGGCGATTGCAGATCGATTGAATTTGTTGACGGTCTATTTTTCTTCAAAGAGTCAGGGTTTGCATGAGATAGAATTAGTTCAAGAGCTTAAAGGGCGAATTCGAGAATCAGAAGCAGATCGTAAGTGGATGATATCCAAAGGCGGCATTGAAAATATTAATCATTTTCGTGCTTTGTTTTACCAAGCATCTGAGCAAACATTTCAACAAGCTTTGCAAGCTGACGTAGACCGACTGAGTATGTATCTTGAAGCGGTAAAACCAGATATTATTACGATTGCACTTGATCCACAGGGTATTGGGCCAAAAAACCATTTTACGACCCTGCAGTTGATCACCAGAGCTTTGCAGCAATCACAACTTAAAAATGTAGAGATTCTTGGGTATCGTAATATTTGGAGTAATTTTGAATTACAAGAGGCTTCGCTTATTATTCCGGTGACACAGAAAAACATTGATGAGATGAAATCGATATTTATAAACTGTTTTGCAACTCAAAAATCAACAATATTTATGGGAACTGATATTGATGGTAATTTTGCAGACCAGGCAGAGCAGCTACAAAAAATTCAGCTGCAGCAGGTACAGCATGCTTTGCCAACACAAGATTATCACGATGTGATCAGGAAAGAGCACGTTGGTGCAATTTTTATGAAAAAATTAAAAGTTGATGAATTAAGTGACATAGTTAATTCATGGTAACAATTTGTATTGCATAGATTTTTTAATTTGTAAAAAGAGAGTCTTGCAATGAGACTCTCTTTTTACAAGTAATGTCTGTAAATTATTATCTGCTTATTAAGAGTTTATAGAATCACGACTACTCCATGGATCCATCGATATATCATCTTTGTAAACACTATCTGCACGACTATCATAATAAAAATTAGCTGAGCTCACTTGCGTAGCCATAGCACTTCCCGTGCCTGTTGATGAAAATAGTGAAGCTGGAGGAAGAGATGCTTTTATTTGTTTAAAACTTTCCATAGTATTGTCGAACCATCTTTGGAATTTTGATCCATCCCATGGACTCCACCATTGTTCAGCTTGCGCATCACTCATAGCTTTATCCATACCATCTTTAACTTCAGGATTATTTGCATCCTTGCCAAAGAAGCTATCAACCATAGATTTTATAAAAGAAGTAAGAGTTGAAGAATCTTTTACATTTTGAGCTTGTGCTTGCGCGGTAACTTCATCAGTGAGATCAACAGATTCAAATCGTTGTGAATCTGTTGAATCAGTACGACTTGTTTCTGCGCTTGATTCAGTTTCTTCTGTTTTGTCTACAGCAGGCGATGCTTCAGCTTCTGATGAAGGGATTCCTGTTGATGATGTATCTGTCGAGTCAGTACGACTTGTTTCTGTGTTTGATTCATCGTATTGTTTTTCTCCTAGAACAGGAGATGCTTGATTATCTTCTAAAGAAATTCCAGTTGATGATGAAGTTGGTTTTTCACCTTGAACTGTTGATGATGTTGTAGAAGTTATATCAGAACTATTAAATCTTTTGTTGTTTCTCGCGTCAGCTTTTTGTTGACTTTTTTTTCTTGAGTTTTCTTTTGATTTCTTATTCATATCTTGTGTTTTTTCTATGGAAGTTTGTTCTATAGATTTATTTGGCTCAGCTACTTTAGCAGGTTCATGTGCCATTGCATGCACATCTAAGCTTGCGCATACTGCAAGAAGAGTGTATAGAGCGATTTGTAATTTTTTCATATTACATCCTTTTTTATTATATGAAAGTTGTATCATATAGTAATTATAATCAATATTGTTTTCTATTTGCAATAGTCTGATGGTGGCTTTTCATAAAAAAACAAGGTGGACATGGAGTTCCACCTTATAGTCGTAGCTATAAAATTAGATGATTTTATTTTTTCTCAATTGTTTGAAAATTACATGAGTTATATTTTATAAACACCGCTCTCTTCTTTGGTAGGCAATGATGCTACTTCCATTATTTTTGAAGTAGCGTATGAGATTTCGGCACTTTTAGAGGGGTCATTTTTAGCAGCTTGTGTAGTTTTTTTAATTGAAGCCTCAAGTTCCTTATTTTGCTCTGGTGTCATATTTTTAATTGCATCTGCAGCATCAGTTTTTATTTCTTCATGCTCACTTGATTTTTCTTTTGATTTTCCAGCTTCTTGAGCTTTAAGACCTGCTTCTTTTTTTGATTTTCCAGTTTCTTCTGCTTTAAGATCTGCTTCTTCAGAATCTTCTTTAATTTTTTCTACAGCGTGCTCAACATCACTTTCCCCACCGTGATCTATAATAACATCCGTAAATGTTTCTTCTTCGCCTTCTTCTTCACCTGTATTTTTTGCTGATTCTAGTGATATGCCAGTTTCAGACTTTGTGCTGGTAGTTGCAGAAGGTTCTTGTTTTGTTGCTACAGTGCCTGCATTATTATTTGGTTCTTGAGTAGTTTTATGTGAAGTCTGATTTTCATAGTTTTTTTCTGCAGCAGTTGTAGGTTGTTGTTTATCAGCTGAGTTTTCTTTTGCGGGCTCTACTTTTGCAGGTTCAGCTGGAGCAAGCAGATAGCTTTGCGATTGAGTTAAAAGCAGTAATGTTAAGTTGATAATTGTTATTTTTTTCATACTATTTCCTTTTATGAGTTTGTCATTACAGGTAGTATACTAAGATCTTTATTCATTTTTATAGAGTTTTACAATCTTGGTTTTTATGAAAAAAGCCCAAACATATTTTTGTATGTTCGGGCTTTTTAAGATAACTTAGTTTTGATTACATTTTGTCTGGTGAACTAATTCCCATTAAATTAAAGCAAAGATGCAAGGTTGAGTTCATGATTTTAATAATACATAAATTGTTTTTAGTTTGCTCAATATCATCAACTATAGCTTTTGTGCTGTTGTAGTATGCATGGAAAATGTTTGCTAACTCAAAAGTGTAGTATGCAAGTACGTGCGTTTGATGGCTTGTGTTTAATGATTTTAACAAAGCTTGCAGTGCGATTACTTTTTTAATTATCAGTTTTTCTTGTTCAGTCAGATTTTTACAATCAGCTGCAGTCAGCTGTGCATAATCAGGGTTGATTTCTGCAGCTTTCTTTAAAATACTATTGGTTCGTACGTAAGCATACTGAATATAAAATACCGGATTTTCGTTACTTGTTGTTAAAGCAAGTTCAAGATCAAAATCTAATTCAGCATCAGCTTTACGGTTTAAATAGAAGTAGCGAGCAACGTCTTTGCCAACGGTGTTGATAATATCGTGAAGATCAACAATCGTGCCTGCTCGTTTTGACATACGTGCAGATTCGCCATTTTTGGTGATATGCACAAGTTGGTATAAAATCACGGTTAAGCGATCAGGATTGTAGCCAAGCGCCTGCATTAAGGCATGTAAACGGACGACAAAACTGTGGTGATCATGACCTAAGATCATAATTAATGTATCGTAGCCTCGTTCTAATTTGTTAACAAGGTATGGTAAATCGCCAGCCAAGTAGGTATATTCACCATCTGATTTGCGTAAAACACGATCTTTATCATCGCCAAATTGTGTGGTTGCAAACCATAAAGCACCATCTTGTTCGTAGGTGTAACCATTGTCTGTTAGTTTTTGAATGTAGTCATCGATGCTAACGCGGTTTTTTAAATCTTTTTCAGAAAACCACAAGTCAAATCGGATGCCGTATGCTTGTAACGTTTCTTTTTGTTGTGCAAGCATTTTTTGTTTTGCAATGTCTTGAAAATATTCATCAGATTCTGTAAGTAACCCGTCTGCGTGAGCAGATGCAAGTTCAGTCCCTAAATCTGTTAAATATTGTCCATGGTACGCATCATCAGGCATGACGACTGATTGACCAAGTGCTTGTTGGTAGCGAACGCGCAGTGAGTTGCCAAGCTTGGTGATTTGAGCTCCAGCGTCATTGATATAAAATTCACGCGTAACATCATGGCCTAAAAATTCTAAAATTCGAGCAAGCGTATCGCCTAAAATTCCGTTGCGACCGTGACCAAAATGTAATGGTCCTGTTGGGTTTGCGCTGACAAATTCTATATTGATTTTTTTGTGCTGAATATCAGATTTAAAAAACTCATCGCCTTTTGTTAATATTTCTTGAGCAAGCGTGATTAATGATTCTGGAGTCAGGAAAAAATTTAAAAATCCAGGGCCAGCAATCTCAATTTTGCTGATAGCAGGGTGTTGAAAATTTTGAGTAATTGTTTGTGCCAGTGCACGTGGATTGGTTGCAAGTTCTTTTGCAAGCACCATTGCTGCATTGCTATTAAGATCGCCAAAAGCAGCTTTTTCAGGGTCGGTGTTCATGTCAAAATTACAGCGTGTAAGTTGATTTTCATTTAAATTATAGTGTTGTTCTAAAAATGTAAAAAATGATGCTTTAACGTGTTCAATTGAATTCATAACAGACCTTTATTCATAGATAGCTTTTTTATGGTACACTTAGCGTAGCATACCTCGTATAAATGCTCAATTTTTAGGATAAGGTTCATACATTTTTATCGGAGCAAACTATTGACAATTTGAAATCAATAGTGTGATAATGTGCCATATACATAAAAGTAATTAAATTGTAAAAAATATAAAATAGGTCGTCTATATGAAAAACAAAAAAATTACCATAGCTTTGCTTGCTATGGCAACAATACAGGTGTATGGATCTGATGATCGATCTCCACGAACTGTTGCAACAAACTTGAGTAATCGACATTTAGAAAAATTAGACAAATTAGAAAGATTTGATGATGAAGATGATTTTCATGATGCACAGCAAGGTTTTCCTATGCTGAGCAGTAAAGATATTACTGCTACCGATGAATATTCTGGCATAGATAAATATTTTGATGATTTGCATCAGTTTGCAAAACGCGATTTGTACTTGGCGCAGCAAAATGAAAAAATGTTTCCAGACAAGGTTCATTCATATGAAAATTTAAAAAATTATTATGTTAAACTTTGTCAGCAACGTGAGCAGATGGCTCTCATGAAAGAGGCAATAAAAAAATCGCTACATCATAATGCAAGCATGCTTGATCTAGAAAATTTTGAGCCAGAAGTTCGATCAAAAGTGAATACTATTGAGCTTGAAATTCAAAAAATATTTAATGCAAACGTGCAACGTCCAAGTAATTCAAAAATGCTTGTTGATTATAAAGTGCCCTATGAACCTCAATTAAAAATAAATGAGCTAAAATTATTGCAAACCCGAGTTATGCAAGATGCTTTACACAAGCGTACAGACAAATAACAAGGGATTACATTTTTATGTCTGTAACAAATAAAATTATGTTTATTATGCCCTACGATTTTTATAAAGTCGTAGGGATTTTTTTGGGCTGCCTGGTATTTGCTTAAGGTTCATGATATTCTTAAAAAGATTACTAAATAGAGGATTTTCATGAAAATAGCAATGTTGATTTCAGGTGGTGTTGATAGTTCTGTAGCGTTAGCTTTGCTCAAAGAGCAAGGGCATGATGTTACAGCTTTTTATTTAAAAATTTGGTTAGAAGATGAATTGTCATACCTTGGCAACTGTCCATGGGAAGATGATTTAGAGTTTGTTCGCAAAGTATGCGAGCAATTTGCTGTACCGTTAGAAGTTGTTTCTATGCAGCAAGCGTATTGGAGCAAAGTTGTTGCCTATACGATTGCAGAAGTGCAAGCAGGGCGTACTCCTAATCCAGATGTTTTGTGTAATCAACACGTAAAATTTGGTGCTTTTTATGATTATATCTCTGATGAGTATGACTATGTTGCAACAGGTCACTATGCACAAGTTGAACATGGTACAGAATTTTCAATTCTAAAAAAAGCTCCTGATCTGGTTAAAGATCAGACTTATTTTTTGTGCCAACTATCGCAACAACAGTTACGTCGAGTTTTATTCCCGATTGGGCATCTAGAAAAACATGAAGTTCGTCAATTAGCGCAAACATTTAATCTACCAAATAAAGAACGTAAAGATAGCCAAGGCATCTGCTTTTTAGGTAAATTTAAGTTTGCTGATTTTTTACGTGCACACCTTGGTGACAAGCCAGGTGATTTTATCGAATTTGAATCGGGCAAAGTTGTTGGGTCGCATCAAGGATTTTGGTATTACACCATTGGTCAACGACAAGGAATTGGCCTTTCTGGAGGTCCGTGGTACGTTGTAGCAAAAGATACGACAAAAAACGTCGTCTTTATTTCTAAACAGTACCAGAATGCAGCAGAGTCAAAATCTGGCGTTGTTGTCAATTCTATGAATATTATTTCGCAAGAGATTTCTTTAGCTTCACAGTTGCACGTGAAGTACCGCCATGGAGCAGACATTCATCCAGTTACTATTACTCGTGATGGTGATGCATGGGTTATTACGTTGCAGCAAGAAAGCAAACAAGGCATAGCAACAGGACAATTTGCAGTGTTGTATGACGGGTCACAATGCGTGGGTGGTGGAATTATCGATAAAGCTTTTTAGTATTTTAAAAAAGTTTGGTAAGCAGAAAAGGGTATAGAAAAAATCTATACCCTTTTTTAGTAAACTTAGCTAATTATGTTGTTGCCTACATCCCATGTTGTTTTGCCAATAAAGTCACTGCCTTTATGTTGATTGCTGAATTGCTTTTTATTATCTGTAGATGTAGCATAATAATAGTCTGAATCAAAATTATAAGTTCCATCACCATTCATCTGATGACTATCCCTATCCATAGAATCTTTAGAATCTGTACACTTTTCGATATGTATTTGCTGTGAATAATCTATTTTTTTAGAATCAGGGTTTGAACTTCCAGCAATAATAAAATAATTTTTAGGTGTATTGATTACTTTAATTTTTACAGTCTGATGATTTTTTTATCTCATTAAATTCACGATCAACGAAATAAACTAAACGGCTAAGATTTGAAACTATAGCTTGGTTTGATTTTGAATATTGTTGATATTGAGAATCATTCATAAGATGTTTGTAAAAAGCTTCTAATTGATTAGATAAAGACAATTTTTTATCATTATCATAGGTCGCTCCAGTTTTTAAAGAAGCTAAAAAATTTGTAACTGCTGCTGTAACGTCTTTATATTCAGTTTTTAATGCATCACTTAATTGTGCATCTTGAGCAAGAGTTGCAAACTCCTTAGATAAATAATTTGCTAGATTTTCTAGCTGAACTTTTTGTTTATCATTAATTTGACTAGACATAAGTAATGATGTATTACCTGCAATAGATACCAACATACTGAGCATTGCAATTTTTTTAATTACATTTTTCATAACGTTCTCCTTTTTTGTTTGAATTACTCACAGCGAGAAATTCTTTGTGTAACTATTATAACATTACCGCCCATTTTAAAGTCAATCATTATCAAATTAATAGTTCTTGTTGGCGTTTTTTTAGTTGATTAAAACATTATTGAGGGGTGTGCAGTATGCTTTTATAAAGCCGTTGGAATAGTTTTTTTGATTGCTGCTTTACTAAGGTCGTAGTACACTGAATTTTATATATTTTCATGGTAAAAAGGTAAACTATTGTATGAACTATTTGATTAATTTTGCTGTTGCAATAACCTTGTTACGCATTTTTTTAACGCCATTGATTTGCAGTTTGATTGTGTATCATCAGTGGATGCCAGCTTTATGGTTAACAGGTTTTGCAGCTTTGACAGATTTTCTGGATGGCTACTGCGCACGTCGTTATCAGCAAGAAACAGAGTTTGGCAAAATGCTTGATCCTGTTGCAGATAAATTTTTTATATTTTTTGTTTTAGCAGCGTTATATTACACGCTTGGAACAACTATTATTCCTTCATGGTTTATGGTTGTTTTTGTAGTCAAAGAGTTATTGCTTATAGTGGGAGCTTTATTTTTGGTGTATCGCCATCATGGGATTATTTCTCCATCGTTTATTTCTAAAATTATCACCGCGTTGTTGATGATATTTATGATGTACGTGTTAGCAATTCATTGTTCATTTTTTCAAAATTATCTATCTTCAATATCGATGGATTACCTATTTCAATTTTTTGCGATATCGCTTGGCGTGATTTGTGTTGATTATGGGTATAAAATTTATAAACTTGCGTAAGGTTTTTGTATGATAAAAAAAGTTTCTTATAATTTTTTGCTTGGCGTTTGCATGGTAACAATAATGACCCACATGACCATCGGTCTGAGTGAGAACAATGAGGTAAACAGTGAATTTGTGGTCAAGAAAAAAACTAAAAAAGAGTCGATAACTTCGATTAAAGAAGATATTGCGTCTGAACTTGAATTATCGTTACGGCAGATCAGTAAAAATATTGCAGAACAAGCACGCGTTCAACAACAAATTTTTGATAAGTTTAAAGATTTGCTTGGTGCAGGTGAGTCTGAAACATCAGTTTTTGGTGGGACTGTACAACAACTGAAAGCTCAACGTGATAAGTTGCAGGTATTTCATAATAAACTTGTGCACCAGTATCATGAATTACAAACTTTTCCAGGTTGTTTTTAATATTTTATATGTAGTAACATTGAAAGAATCTATGAAAATCATATCATATGTATCGATAATATTTTTATTTTTTATGTCAATAAGTTGTTATGGGTCTGAAAATTTAGAATCCATTATTTTTCTTGATTTACAAAGAACATCGGTAGTAGTGCCCAAAAAGAAACTTGGATTGGATAATATACCTGTTACATTTCTTGGCGCAATTGTCGGCTACTTGAGTGATCAGACCGGAACCCCAACTTTTTATAATGCAAAAGATTTACCTTTTATTATTGAAAATGTTGATAATCTTGCATCTGTTAACAAAGCATTACATGAAGCGGTCTATGGTGATGTTGTTACCGATGCATTACTGTTATCGTTATCTCATCGTTTTAAAATGCATCCTATAGATATTGCTATTCAATTTAAGACGAAAAGAACACAAGCTTGGTTTCAAAAAAATCTTGAAAAATCTGATGATTTTCACATGTTTTTAGTGGTACAAAATATCTTTAAAATATGTGAACAGATAAGTCATCAGACAGTATATTATAAAATTGATACGAAATATTCTATGGATCAGGATTCCAGATTTGCTGAAGAAGATCAAGATTCAATCTTCTATAAGCCAATATCCAATACAGAACAGGGATTAATTTTAGATGTTGGTGGCAAAAATCGAGATGAATTTATACTTTATACTCCCTGGGGTCAAGTACGTTTGTTTGAAAAAAAATCTAAATCCTTAGATGCTCATAGCGTTAATCTTGAAGCTATTGCAATGCAGCAAGCTTTATTTGAACAGATAACAGTTTCTTTTGATTCAATTGGAGATCTGTTATATAAAATTAATGGCGTTCAAAATCAACAATTACCAGATCCTACAATGGCATCGAGTAAAAAATATCGAAGTTGGAATGCAAGAAAAGCTATATGGCAAGTTATGGATAATAAATTTCATGAACGAATTCCGGAAGTTTCTTTACCTCAAAATAAATATGAAATTAAGAATGTGCCTGTTATTTATCCAACACCGTACGAAGAGCATCCTTTAATTTCAGCAACATCAATTCATGAACTCATTGAAAAATATGCGCAATTAGCAGTACGAATAATTGCTTTGCCAAATTATGAACATGAAGATGAGGATGATGATTATGCATGTAAAGTTTTACCCTGTTCAAATTATGAGGATACATGCATTGTTCGTGATGTAACAGATATGACCAATAAGCTCGTGCCAGAAAAACAACAGATATCATTTCTGACTTTAGGCGATGATCCTGATTATAATTGTCATTACGTTATTGCAGGACAGCCTGTTAATAATGGATTGCGTTTAACAACGTGGTATAAGAATTCTTTAGAAGAAGACAATGAGGTGTATGCGATGTGGTCTTTAGAATTTCTACAGACTCATTATCAAGAAGTTGTCGATACCTTTAAGGCTCATTGGAAAAAAGTTAATGTAATTGATTATCAAAAATTAGACCGTTTTGAGTCTGAAGAAGCGTGGTGGTTGCTTGCTCGACCAAGATTCATGGATCGTGATGAATATCAGTTTAATTCATCATTGTTACGCAAGCTTGGATTATCGAAAGAACAAATTTATTGTACGTACAGCTTGGATAAGGCTCATAGCGATACAATATTTTTTTGGGTCAAAAAAGACGCAATGAATGATGTGCAAAATATTTTAGGCCTTGAAATAAGTGAAGAAAACAAAAAATTTTAAGGTGATTTAATTTTATTAGATTTTGTTATTGAGGTTCATGTACATACAATGCAGATTGATTCATTGGCATACAATAGCTTATGGCATGTGGATGATCATATAGTTGAATGTATTGATATTCTTGATAGTTCATGCCATGAAATAGAGGCTGTCTATGCGGTTGAATTTGTAAGACTGTGATTATTCTGTTGATTTTGAGTTGAATTAATTTGTTGATGTGTCTGTGCGGTAATTGGTTACCAAGGGTGCGGTGCATTTGTATTCAGGTAACAAAATAAAATAGCTCAACGTGATAAGTTGCAGGTATTTCATAATAAACTTGTACAGCAGTATCAGGAATTACAAAATTTTGCAGGTTGTTTTTAATATTTGCTTCTTGTTTTTTCGCTGTGCTCCGCTTGAATGTTGTGCGTTTTTATACGATACTAGATATAAGTGTAATCTCATTACCACCAAGGTCTTCATAATTACACGTAATTCTCGCTAAAAATTTCTCTATTTATTTGTAAGGATTTATTCGATGGCTAGCTATAATCGCATTATCATCGTAGGTAATTTAACACGTGATCCTGAACACAAACAGTTGCCATCAGGGCAAGGTGTTTGTCGTTTAGGCATTGCATCAAACCGTCAATTTAAAAATCGTCAAACAGGTACACAAATTCAAGAAGTTTGTTACGTTGATATCGACGTTTGGGGACCACAAGCAGACAGTTGTAATAAGTTTTTACAAAAAGGTCGCCCAGTTTTAGTTGAAGGCCGTTTAAAATTTGATACATGGCAAGATCAACAAGGTCAAACTCGCAGCAAGCATAGCATTGTTGCTGATCGTGTTGTGTTCTTGGGTAGCAACTCAGAAGGTGGGGATGTTCAAGAGGAACCTTCTGCCGAAGATTTTTCTTCAGCTAAACCATCATTTGGAACACAAGATACTGCTGAATTTTCTAAAATAGCACAAGCTGTGTTAGATAAAAAACGTAAAAAAGAAACTGAAACACCAAAATCTTCAGCTTTTATTGATCAGCCTCCATTTGAAGATGATCTGCCTTTTTAAGTAGATTGTACTAGATTAAAAAAGAGCCTTGTAATGAAGGCTCTTTTTTTTGTCCAAAAATGCTTACACTGAATTTTTAAGTTGGATTATGAAATGCATTTGTTGACAAATAGAACTTAAAAGATAGAAACTAGAAATAGTTAGCATATCAGGTAGAAAATATAAAAATAAAAAGGGGTTGTATGAAAAATAGTTTAATATATGCGATTATTATTTGTGTATGCATAACAATATCGCAAACTTATGCTCATCAATCCCATTTTGATGTTATGACTGATTGTGCTTATCCTGTATCATCGCACGAAGAAGTGCGCCATGATATTGCGCAAGGGTTGTATTTTTTACAACAAGCATCAATGCATCATAGTTCTCAAGAATTTACACAAGCATTACAAGCTCTTGAACATGCTCACAGTGGTATCATCTACACTGATGATAGTTGCCAAGATAATCAAGATACGCTTGTTAATTTATTAAATCAAATTAATGTCTTAATTAATTCTTTACACGAGCAGGAAACTCGTTTGCAATTGTCTGATGTTTATGATCGCTTGCAAGATAGATTACAATAATTTTAAAAAGTAATATGCACAGCTAGATTTTTAAAACCAAATTTTAGAAAGTGGATAAAAAGTAAAAACTGCCTACGATTTTGTTATCACAAAATCTCCGGAAACTTGACGGCGGCGGTCGTATATCGCTTTTTTCTCTACAAAAAATATGAGCGAATAGCTAACTTTCTTTATATAGCAAAAATTTTATAAAAATTGAAAGTATATTTTTAACTTTCAACAGCTATGGCTGGAGGGCCTAATACACTCTTTTTTAAACTAAAACAGCGTAACGTGGCCGCCATCACCACTGTTTGCCAAGATGAGCACAGCGATATCGTAGGTTTGTATCGTTATTTTAAATTTGGTTCACACAACCTAGAATTCTAAATTTATTTGAAGATTGCATTCACCGCCAAAGAAATATACTTTTTGGTAATAATTACCAAGTATCGGCATTGAATAAAAGAAAGAAATAATAGGGGCTAATTTTTTGGTCGGACCTGAGCAATCTATTTCAAGTTCAAATAACAAGCTGCCAAAGGTGTAACCATCAAGCAAAATTGATCTGTTTGCATGGGCAAATGGAAATTGAGACCGGTCAATAGGGGTGATAACACTTTGTAAATATTTTGAGTACGTGTAGGCAACAGCACCTTTTATTCCGGAAGCAGGGTTTTCTATATCAACGTATAATGTGCCCGAAATAAATGGGCTTTGCTGAACATTTGCCTGTGTTTCTTGAGAAAATAGTAAGAAATTATTTTCACTTGTTCTATTAATTGGAATCATTTTTTGAGTTGGTTGGTAAGGAATAATTTGTCCTGTAGCACCAAAACCAAACCAGTCACGAACCCCAATCGTGACAGCTGCGATGATAGGGTATCCAAAATAATAGTTATTTGCAGGTGAATATTGCAAAATTGATTGATTGTCATTTTTCATGATTTGCGGCGTTATGATGCCAGCAAGAAGTAAAATATCAATAGAGTCTATGCGATTAAACGTAGTAATGCTTTCATTGTAGCCAAGATATAGAACAGTTGAATTCATTCCACTGGCATTAATATTTGAAGGAATAACACGCTCGAGTTTTTCTAGGTAGGTATTTTGTGCTAAAGATATTTCTTCATCGATAAATTTTGGTGTAATGTTTGTGACAGAAAGATCTTGAAACGATGAAATTATGCCAAATAAAAGTTGATGAAAAATGTTTTTTTCTAGAGCAAAAATCATCTGTTTAAATTCGTAGTTTCCTGAAATATATCCTTGTCCTGCAGATGCAAGATTATCAAAACCAAGTGACGGGTCAACAAATCGTAATAAAAAATCTTCAGGTCCGTATTGTTGCAAAAAAGGCACTGCGGTGCCTTGTGCATTATAGGCTTGATTTGCAAAACCTGCAGTAAAATTTAAAGAGGCGTTGGCAAGATACGGTTCATCTTTTGAAGGCTTTGCGTAATAGACGTGCGGGGCATAGTGACTGGCAAAAGTTGTCTGAAATAGTTGGGTTAAAACGATACACAAACAGGATGCAAGAGTAACTATTTTTTTATTCATTGAGAACAATTTTAACCTTATGAGATAGACTTTGATCGTATAGTTATAGTTGTATGCTACTACAGAAACATGAGTATGCATAGATCATTTACTTTGTTATGCACACTCATCTGATGACTTCTATTAAAAAATATAACTTATTTGCAAGTTGCAAGAACCACCAAATAAATTAGTTTTTGGGCAAAGTTTACCTGCAATAGGAATTGCGCAAAACATGGTAATAATAGGTGCGCTTGGTTGTGTTTCAGTTGCAAAGTCGACATCAAACTGAAAATAGAGTGAACCAATACTCCATTCATTCATCATAGTTGAGTTATTTGCTTGTTCTACTGGATATTGAGTTATGTTGAGGGGGGTTATGGTGTATGCTAAGTTTTTTGCATAGGCATAACCAATGGTACTTGAAACACCAGAGATGATATGATCTGCTTCGATGTATGCTGACGCAGAAAAAAGTGGTCCTCGATGAATGGTAGCAAGTGATGATTCAGGAAGTAACAGTTGGTTTGCAGAGTTTGTGTTATTAAGCGCAATGTTTTTTACTGCTGGTTGAAATGGTTGAACGGTTCCATTGCATCCAAGTGTCATCCAGTCAAGCAGGCCAATTGAAATAGCCCCAATAATTGGGTATCCAAAATTAAAATTTTCGTTAAAAGGAAATTGTAGAATCGAGTTGTTATTTTCTTTCATCCATTCTGGTGTTGCAAAACCTGTTTTGAATAAAATATCAACAAAATCAAGATGACTAAAATGGTGAAACGTTCTATTAAAGCCAATATAAAAAGCTGTTGTAAACATACCAAATCGATTAATTGATGGAGGGAGTGCTGCTTGTAATTGATTGAGGTATGCTATCTGCTCAGTTGTTAAAGGGGTTGATGAAGGAACAAATTCAGCATTAATATTGGTTATGGTTAGATCTTGAAAAACTGTTGCAGCTTCAATAAAAATGTCAGAAAATATATTTTTGTACCATGATGCAAAAAATTGTCGATACTGAAATTCACCCGAGAGGTTGCCGTTTCCTATGCTTGAAATATCAGAGCGGCTACGTGTAGGATCTACAAATTTATATAAAAAAGCTTCTGATCCAAATTGTTGTAAAAAGGGGACTTTTTCATTGTCATTATTAAACGCTTGATTTGCATAACCACCGGTAAAGTTGGTTGAAATATTCGTAAATAGTTTTTGATTAAAATATGGCTTTTGAAAAAAGCTGTCTGATGCGTATTGACTTACACTCAGTGTACAAAAAATCTGTTCTGTGGCCGTAAAAAAACAAAAAAAGAGCGCTATAACATTTTTAAATTTCATAATTTTATTTTCTTCATAAAAGATAGCATAGTTTATGCTGACTATGCGATTATTTTAATCTTATTAACCTACATTGCAAGTGTACTATGTAAAAATTAGTGTTGCCGGTTGAACATTTTTTTCAATTCCGGACATTAAATTTTTCAATAGTTTTTTTTATAAAACGTAGGGTGTTTACATTAATTTATAAGAGGTCGTACTTGAGTTATTATAACAGTGAATCTTTAATCTATCATAGTTCGATGCGCTTGTCTCTTTGTTCTGCTATGATATACTTTAAAATAATGTTAGATAAATTTGTTGCGACAACAAAAGGATACCTATGAATTCATATAATGAAAATGATATGCACAACCAAAATGAGCAAGAAGAAGTAGTAGATCAAGAAGTAGAACAAGTAGAAGCAGCGCAAATAAGCGATCTTGAAGTTTGTCAACAAGAAGCAGCTATGTGGAAAGATCAGTACGCTCGAATTTCTGCTGATTTTGATAATTACAAAAAACGTATGGACCGTGAGCAAATCCAATGGATGCAAACAGCACAAACGATGGTAATTAAAGATTTATTACCAGTTGTTGATAATTTTGAGCGAGCGTTGTCTCAAAAAACTGACGATACTGCAAATTTATATGTTGGTATCGAAATGGTGTATAAATCTGTTTTGCAAACTTTAGCAAAATATGGCGTGAAAGAATTTGCTGAATACAAACAGTTTGATCCTGAACTGCATGAAGCGTTAATGCATGCACAGTCAGCTGATCATGAATCTGGGCAGATTGTACAAGTTTTAGAAAAAGGCTTTATGATTAAAGATAAAGTTTTACGTCCTGCAAAAGTGACGGTTGCTCAGTAAGAAGTATAGTTTAAAAATAGAAAAAGGGACCGGTATACAATCGGTCCCTTTTTTGTGAGTAAATCATCTTTACAGTGTTGTGTTAGAAAAGGCGGATTATGCACGCCGGCCTTATGTTTCAAGAGGCGTAGCCCTAGGTGTATGTGTATAAGTGATTATTAATGTTTAATAATCGCTACAATTAATTCGATCATAATCAGAATAATTATTAATGTTGTTAAAACATCTTCACGAGTTGTATCGATTTTGTTTTGGTAATCGTATTGCACTTCTTTAATAATTTTAAATTTCTTCTCGATCGATTGTTTCCAATTTTCAAGATCTAAATTTAATACAATTTCATCATAAATCTCTGAATAGTAGGTTTCACCAACCAGCTTAATACTATTTTCAAGGCGCTCTGTAATCACTGAGATATCAACTTTTAATTTTGTTAATTCACCGACTGGATCAAAATAATGAGAACCAATGAATGGAAAGTAGGCAAGTATTGGTAATTTACGATTTTTATCTTCGTAAATTGCGGTCATTTGTTTATCAAGCAATTTGTCAAAATATTGTAGTTCAAGCTGTTGAATATTACCAAGTTCAAAGAAGTCTAGAAGTTCGATATGTTGAGGATCGTAAATAAATGCAGCTTCGGTATCGATAATAATAAAATCTTTTTTAAAGTAACCGACAGAAGAAGTTAAAACTTCTCGTTTTTGATGTTCAGAAAGGGTTTGAGTTTCAAAGCGCAAAATTGCTGCAATCTCATTGCCAAAGTAGTCTTTAATTTGTGTACCATTAAAATTCTTGTCACAATCGATTTGTATCAAGGTGTAATAACTGCGCAGATGAAAAAAATTTGGTTTAGCAGTAAAAGGTAAAATTCTTTTATAGATTGCTAAAGCATCATTGATACTTCGTGGTTGATACTCTTCGTCAATTGCAATAACTTGTGATTTTAAACCTTGAAATGTGTTTGACACAGGGACTTTATACGTAATAGAAATTGCGCCAAATTGGTGTAATTTTGCATCGATGCAATGAGGACTTTTATCATGATCAGGAAGTTCTATGTTGAGTGGGGCATGATAATTTTTGAAAAACTTTGATAAATTAACGGGACTTATATTCAGATCTTTTGACTGCTTGACAGCTTCAAAATTAATATCTTCTCCAATATCAAATGCAAAAAACATGTAGACATGGCCAGAAAAAACTTGAGATTGATACGATGTTTTAGGTGAATGATGTTCTTTTTCCATGAAAAATACCTTTACAATCGAAAGAGAGTTTCTTTTTAAGATATAGCAATAATAAATATATTTGCAAATTTTAAGGCGATTTTCATTGATTATCAGCTGTCTAAAGCAAATTTCATAGCAGTCTGGAACATGTCATATAGATGATTTTATTAATATGATTTTTTGAAAATAATTTCAAAATTCTTTTTTTGTCACAAAAAAAAATGATATTATTGTTTCAGTTAGAAAAAATTTATGTGCTTTAATTTTATCATATTCGGCACTGATTGAAATTAAATTATAGAGAATGTAGTACTAAAAAATATAAAAAAAGAGTCTGCGTCAAGCATACTTAAAAAAGGAGAATCGTATGAAAAATTTTACTACAAAGTTATCAACATTAGCATTGTGTGCTTTTGTTATCAGTTCATCGGTATTTGCACACGGCAAAACTACTGTTCATATAAATGTTCCAGACGCTACTGAAACTAATTATTTTGATAATAAAAAGGGTGCTTCAGTATCTCCCCTTTCATATCATTTTGATAGCGAATATCCAAATAAATTTAATATGGAACTGGATCCTTCTAGTGTTCATAATGTTGATATAAGGCATGTAATTCAAGATACTGTGCATTATGCAACTGAATCTAAAAAGTCTAGACCTAATACAGATTTTAAAGGATATGCTCAATGGAATTGGATATTTGATAAAGATTACAATGAAACACGCCAAGGATTAGATTCTGATGGTAAAACTGTTCTTTGCGAAGAAAAAAATGGTGTAGTTAGTTCTTCGAAAGTGAAGACTTATGGTGCTAACACTTGTGCAAGAGGATAGCATTAATAATAATATGTTTACAAAAGATTATTTGTACCAATTATAAAAATAAAATCAGATTAATTTTAATAAGAACTAGGCAATTTGTATACAACTTTGCTTAGTTCTTATTTTTTAGACAGATTGTTCATTTTTAGCAATAAACGAACAATATTATTTATATTGCATCAAGATGAGTTCTAGGTTCTGTGAACGAATTTTTTACTATAGATTTTTGTCCTACGTTTTTTACGATAACTCTTGGAATTTTCTGGCCGGTTGGCCTGATGCACTCTTTTTAAATTCTAAGTCTACTTCTCTATCAATTTGAGCTATTTCTTCTTTTGTAAGCTGAGTTTTAATATATGTTTGAAAATCTTTTGTGTATTTCATAACAATTTTCTAACTAGTTACTACTTTTAAATATACTACTTCTTTGTGAAGTAATAATCAGGAGCATTAAAAAATGATTTAATTTCATTTTTTATTCAAGTGTGTGGCTTACACTAACAATATGCAGATTGCACAATTTGATAATTATTTTGAAAATATATACGCAAATATTTTCAAAAGTCTTTTTTGTTAGAAGGGGAAAGTGGTATTATTATCTCAGTTATGAAAAATTCTACATTTTGCTTTGCCTTTTCAAGGCTAATTGAAATTAGATAATAAAGATTATGGTACTAACAAATATAAAAAGAGTATGCGTCAAGCATACTTAAAAAAGGAGAATCGTATGAAAATTTTTACTACAAAGTTATCAACATTAGCATTGTGTGCTTTTGTTATGGGTTCATCAGTATTTGCAGGGGGTAAAACTACAGTTCATCTCAATGTTCCAAACAATTCTCAAACGTCTTATTTTAAGAATAAAGATGGTCGTTATGTAACAGAATCTGAAAATAATATTGATATTGCAATGGATCCTTCTAGCATTAATAATGCTACTATTTATAAAACATCTCAATATTCTCTTATAACTGAAATTAAAAAGTCTAGACCTAATACAGATTTTAAAGGATATGCTGCTTGGAATTGGATATTTGATAAAGATTACAATGAAACACGCCAAGGATTAGATTCTGATGGTAAAACTGTTCTTTGTGAAGAAAAAAATGGTGTAGTTACTTCTTCGAAAGTGAAGACTTATGGTGCTAACACTTGTGCAAGAGGGTAGCATTCATAATATGTGTATAAAATATTATTTTTATCAGGTATAAACTGAAACTGGATTAATTTTAATAAGAACTAGACAATTTGTATACAACTTTGCCTAGTTCTTATTTTTTATACAGATCGATGTCATTAAATTGCTGAGTGTGAATTTAATCTCTGTGATTATTGACTTGCTAGGTAAGCTTTTTGTTATAATTGTTTCATATTTGAATTATTTAAAAGTCGTAAAGGAGAATGTATGAGAAATTATATAAAATATCTATTTGTTAGTTTTGTTCTGAGTGGATCTTTTTTTGCATCATCTGTAACAAGTAAAACATTTTTACCACAAACAGTTACTATTAATTTACCATCACTTGATTACGTTGTGAATGCGCGGTTTTGTAACAAATGGAAGACGCGAAACGATGCTAAGGGTCCTTATGTTTGTGATCAATTAGGATTAGAGAAAGCTATATTGGTTAATCCAAAAGTGCCGGGTGGTTCTGCATATGATATAGAAGAAAATTCTTACTATTACATTATGCTTAAGGGTAAGCAGGTAGTAAAGGACGCTCGTTTAGGGATACGTGATTTTGTTAACAAAAAAAGTTGGACAGTCCATGAAGATGGAACTGATATTATTGCATAATATAGATAATAAGTTATAGAGCAAGTGCTGTGTAAAGTAGTAATACTTACACAGCACGTTTTGTTTTTAATTGTAAAAAAACTCACCCCAATAGTATTTTGCTGCAATGAATAAAGATGTGATTAATTACAATTGTTGAATTTTTTATACGTAGTGCGGTACAGTAAAATGAGTATAAAAAAAGGATAAGCAATGAAATTACATCAATTCATAATGATATTGTGTTGCATGACATTTTCGTTAAATTCTCGTTATGATGAACATTCTTTGCCTGTCATTAATGAGCAGCATTACGCACAAGTTGTTGGTCAGTTTGAGCAGATCATAGATGCTATTGCAAGCATTTTGCATAACCAGACAATACAAACGTATAAAGATCTTCTTCATTTACCATTGCAACAAAATATTGCTCAACAGTATCTGTACTTATCGTCTATTGTTGATTGCTCATTAAAAGATTGTAAGATAATTTTTTCAATGCAACATCATGCTGTGTTAGAAAAAAAATTAGGTGGTATTACTCAGAATAATACCATGAATGCATCAAAATTAGGTGCAATGCAGCGCCATAATCGAGCTCAAGTCAAAGAGATAATTTCTTACCTTTCGCCTATTCCTGGTAGCATTTGTTTGCAGATGGCATTGCAAGATTTGTATCATGCATTACATGAAGTAAAAAAACAGATTGCAACTATTGATAAAGCACCAGCAGTTAGTGCATGGTATATCTATGTAATGATGCTTTATCTCGATCTTATTATGATGCAAGCAATTGTATATCTTGAATTGAGTATGTATAACAACGTTGAGCAACAAGCTTGTATCAATCAATTCTGTTGTATGACTGAGCGATTTACACAGACTATACGGTCTAATTTTATGATGTAAAGAAAATGGGGGGATAAGGGATGAAAATAGTAAAAATTTGTATAGCTCTAGTATGCTGTTGTGCTGGAATCTATTATGGAATGTTGCATTTGTCACGCAAACCAGCAGTTGTTGTCGTTGCAGATGAAGTCGCTATACCAACGGTAGAAGAAAAAATTCAAGAGCCAATTATGCAAGAGCAGCATGATGAGCCTGTGGTCATTCAAACGTATCATGCTATGGTTGAAGAACAGCCTGTTATTGAAGAAGAAGATGAACACGTTGTAGAGCTTGCCACCATTATTGAATCTTGCCCAATATTACCTCATGATAGTTTTGTTACCACAGAATTTCGTGATGGGGCTCAATTAGATGCAACAGTTCAGCAATCATTTGATCTTTTATTGAGTAAAAATATTGATGGTCTTTTAGATTTAATTGTCCAGAGCAATAATAATATACTTGCTCAAAATAGTTGTAAAAGCTGTGCTATCGATACAATTTTAAAAAAAGTGTTAAAACGTAAAGCTTTAACGGTAGCTGAAATTATTTCCTTGCAACATGTAGTAGAAAATTTATATAAATTTGTAAATACTATGCAGGCATTAGGTCAAAAAACAATATTGACGCATGAGCAATTTTTGGCACTAAAAAATTTGAACACCTCTCAGGTATCAATCAAGCAGATTGCAAGAGAAAGTCGACAAGCTGCTACTATTGCGGCATTGCAATCATTGAAAAATATTGATATGGTTCAGCGTCAGGGTTAATTTAAAAATAAGTACATAGGTAAAAAAATAGTAGCATGAAAAAAAGTGGAGTAGTCAGATGCGCAAATTATTACAACCAAAATTATTATTGTTTTTTGCATTATCAATTATGAGTTTTTATGTAACGTCAGAAAATGCATGGGCTGCACAGACGGCAGTAGTTCACGAGCAAGGTGAACAAAGTTATTGTGAGCTAGGTAAAAAAAAACTTTTATCGCTGGGTTCATATTGTCAAAATTTGTGTCTAACTAGTTATAATTATGTATGTTCATTTTTTGCAAAGTCAGATGACAATGTCAAAATTCAGATTGCAGGCCGCAAAAAAGAAAAAGAAGTAACTGATACTCGTTTGTGTACCGCTTATGATCTTGGTGATGAGCAAGGAGATCATTGTGAACCAGGTGACGTAGTGTGCCAAAGTAATATGGATTATTTTAACACTGCGTATCTTGCAGGGCAGCTGATTTTTGATGGTGAAGGTTCATCAAAAATTGATCAATTTGATGATAAATATTGTGGATATACGACGCAAGAACAAGAACTATTATATGAACATACTGATGCTATCAACGATATAGTCGATGTTTCAAATGAAGATGGCAATGCTTTTGATACGATCAAGAAACATTACGAATCGATTGATTACCAAGAGTTAGTATAAGCATAAAATTACATATAATTTTTAAATAACAAGGGTTTGCTTGCATGAGAAATGTAAGTGAACCCTTGTTATTTATACTTGTATTTTTGTAATATAGTTTCATATAGAAAAATTCAAAATCAAAAAAGGAGTTATTATGATGAATTCTATGAAGAAAAAAATTACAGTGTTAGCTTTACTTGTATCTAGTTTTAATATTTCTTTAAAAGCTGGGACAACTGACTTAAATATAATGCTACCTGATTATAATAAATATAGAGTAATGCATTGTAAATTTTATTCTAATCGGTGTAATGACCTAACCCAATTTAATTTAACAACTGATAATCATGTAATTCCAGAAGTGGATGCAAAAAATGATGATAAATCACGTTATTATGTTGAAAAAAATACAGGAGAGGCAGGTTGGGTTCCAGTAGCTAAAAAAGGAGGTCTATTAGGTCAAAGTCAAAATAAAAAAGATTCATATTTTGGAGCGGGAGACTTTAAGGGTTATGCTGGCTGGAATTTGAGAATTGATGCAAATGGCAATGTAGTTCGTGAAGGTTTAGATTCGGATAAAAAAACAATTTTGTATCAAGAAGTTAATGGTAATGTAACTTATGATAAAAGAAAAAAATAGGTGTATGATAAAAAATTTTATCATACAAAAGTAGTAAAAGAAAAAGCGGAATCACTGTGATTCCGCTTTTTCTTTTATTATCTTTTTAAAATCGCGAGGAAAGCTTCTTGTGGAACTTCGATGTTCCCAACTTGCTTCATACGCTTTTTACCTTCTTTTTGTTTTTCAAGAAGTTTACGTTTACGCGTAATATCACCACCATAACATTTTGCTGTTACGTTTTTACGTAGTGGAGAAACTTGGTCGCGTGCAAGAATTTTTGCACCAACCGCAGCTTGAATCACCACTTCAAAAAGTTGACGATGGATTACGGTCTTTAATTTTGCACATAATTCACGACCGATGGTTTGTGCGTTGCTTCTATGCACAATGCATGAAAGAGCATCAACCGATACGCCGTTAAGTAAAATGTCCATTTTAACAAGATCAGAAATCTCGTAACCAGAAACTTCGTAATCTAAACTTGCATAACCAGATGTTAATGATTTTAATTTATCATAAAAATCTGTTGCAACTTCGTTTAACGGAAGTTTGTAGTTGACAATAACACGGTTTTCGTCCAAAAATTCCATTTTTGTCTGGTGGCCACGTTTTTCTTGGCAAAGCGAGAAAACGTTTCCAAGGAATCTTTCTGGAACAATAATCGTCGCATCGATCATCGGTTCTAAAATCGACTCAATTTTTGCAGGATCTGGGAAGTCTGATGGATTTTCGATTTCGATTAAACCACGATCATGCGTCAACTGAATTTTGTACAGTACGCTTGGTGCAGTCGTAATAATAACTAAATCATACTCTTGCTCAAGACGTTGTTTAAACACGTCCATGTGTAATAAACCAAGAAATCCGCAACGAAACCCAAGACCGAGTGCAGTTGATGATTTTTTTTCAACCGTAACGCTGGCATCGTTTAACGTTAATTTTGAAATCGCATCAGCTAAATTTTCAAAATCAGTGTTAACAACAGGAAATATACCGGCAAACATCATTGGTTTTGATGGTGAGAACCCCGGAAAAGGTTCTATTTTTGTATGTTTGTGCCCAATCGTGTCACCAATTTTTGCTTCACGAACTGTCTTCATACCGGTGATAATGTAGCCTACTTGTCCTGCATATAATGCTGGCATCGGTGTTTCTTCTGGGTACATTAAACCGATTTCAAGTACTTCGTAGTACGTGTTTGTTTGCATTAAGAAGATATCGTCGCCTTTTTTAATGACGCCGTCTTTGACTGCAATTAAACAGATTACACCACGGTAATCATCATAACGAGAATCAAACAAAAGAGCTTTAAGCGGTTTGTTGATGTCTGATTCTGGTGAAGGAATTCGAGTGATGATGTTTTCTAAAACGTCTTTAATCCCGATACCTGATTTTGCAGATGTTAAAATTGCATCATTTTCATCAAAATCAAAAAGCCGGTTTAATTCACCGGTAACTTTTTCGATATTTGCTGTTGGTAAATCGATTTTATTAATAACTGGCAGCACTTTTAAATCTTGATCAAACGCTAAGTAAAAGTTTGCCATGGTCTGAGCTTCAACGCCTTGGCTTGCATCAACAAGGAGTAATGCACCTTGGCATGCGTACAAAGAGCGAGAAACTTCATACGTAAAATCAACGTGGCCTGGAGTATCAATTAAGTTTAAGAGATACAGCTCGTTATTATAGGTGTACAACATTGAAGCTGTTTGAGCTTTTACGGTGATTCCACGTTCTTTTTCTACTTGAAGTTTGTCTAAAAATTGTTTGTTTTCGCCAGTACGCGTTGAAAGTGTTCCTGTAAATTCTAAAAGGCGGTCGGCAAGGGTTGATTTGCCGTGATCAATGTGTGCAATAATTGAAAAGTTTCTAACATGATCTGGAGCGATATCTTGAAGGTTTATTTTTTTTATATCCATACCGTCGCAAAAGTAAGAGGGACGCAATATCTGATTAACATATTAAGTGTATGCAACAGTCGTACATTTGTAAATATATACAACTTTTTTTTAAACTTCTTTGGATGTTGATCGTCATAAAATCAGCTCAATATTTTAAAGACTCAGCTCTGTTCTCATGAGATTGTTTATGATATAATTACGTATGGAAATATTTGTGTAATAATCGTATGCGAATTTCGTTAGTATGAAAACTTTAAAAAAATATGCTTTATCAATTTTAATAATCGTTGCCACCGTGCAGATGTGCGCTATGGAAGAAACGAAAAAGAAAAAGCTCAATAAAAACATTCCAACGTTACAATCGATTGCAGGCAGAGCTGTTGCGTGTGAGTTTAAACGTATGATTGATGCAAGAGAACAGTTTGAAGATGGCCAATTTCAAGAATTTGTTAATTATGTACAACTCCATGCAGATACATTAAAGCCATTTTTGAGTGATGAGATATGCTTACATACTGGTGAAATTCTGATAGAAAAACGAGAAATATTCAATGAAGCTGTCAAAGCTCAGCATAGTCAGGTGGTTGCATTGCTTCTTGCCGCAGGAGTTGATGTAAATCTTCATGATTATTTTGATGATCGTGTAAAGAATTCGGAAAGAAATGTAAAAAGAGTAAAATTATTGCTTGATCATGGAGTGAATGTAAATTTGCAGACTGATCGTGGTTGGACACTATTGCATACAGCGGCTTATTATGGACATGTAGATCTAGTACAACTGTTGCTTGATCATGGAGCAGATAAGGATAGTCAGAATAAAAAAGGTCGAACTGCCTTGCATCTAGCTATTTATAATGTGGATTTTGCTGAATATGATGGTAAATTATCTCAACATGAAGATCCTATAGGTGTTAGGACAAAAATAGTTGCATTATTGCTTGAGTATGGAGCGAATGTAGAGACTCAAGATCATAATGGCAAGACTCCATTGCATCTAACAGGGTGTTCTTATACGAATCAAGAAATAATAACCATGTTGCTTGATTATGGTGTTCATCTAGATGTTCAAGATACGAGTGGTAAGACTCCTTATGATTCTGAATTGATACAAACTATAGTCTTTTCAAGAAAGCTACATCAAATAGCGTTCTATGTTTTTGAAACAATACAGGCAAGGTAACTAGGCTGTGTGAAGCAAGTTTAAAAGTAGCGTGCAATCATATGATATAGTTTTGCTCATCTCCGGAAATATAGGTGGCGGCCACGTTACGCTTTTTTAGTTTAAAAAATAGTGCATCAGGCCCACTGGCCTGCAGATTCCCGGAGTTTTCATAGAAAACGTAGGGCAAAACTCTTTGGTAAAAAATTGGTTCACACAAGCTAGTTTAAAGTTAAAAATAATTAAATATTTTGATAGGTTTATATGAAAATTGTAAAAGTCTCTTTGTTTTTATTAGTAATTTTTGTAAGTTCATGTTCGTTACAAGCAATGACTCGTAGTAGAAATGTACCTATAGTTGATAGAAGACTTATTTGCCAGTTGCCTGATAATCACAATGCAGCAACTGATGATGTGGATGATGTTGATAGTCAAGCACCAACTCCGTTGACTACTCCCCGAAACATTAATAATGAAGATGAAGAAGGGTGTACTCCTTTATATGAAGCTGTGTATTGTGGGCACATAAAAGAAGTGAAAAAATTATTAGGCGAACATGCTTCTCTGTACTGCTCAGCTCTTCAAGGCAGAAACCTTGAGGATATGACTCGTAACAAAAAAATTAAACATTTGATAAAAAATGCTCGAGAAGACAGAAACATGGTTTTGGATCTATTTGCTGATTCATTGCAACAAAAGTAAATTGATACATATTGCTTGCAGGGTATAAACTCAATCTTTATATCAATTTTTCCCTCCTTTCTTTATAAAAACTCCGGTTTATAATCGCATGAATTTCAACAACGCACTTTTATTAAAGTTGCGCACGTGAAACTCATGCGATTATTTATTTATTGTATTATTGACTATTTGAAAGCTTATTTGATAAGTTGTGTGTAGTTATAAATTATAAGGGGGAAGTATAATGAAACTACAATTCTATATCACTGCATTTCTTACACTCGCTCATGGTGGGTATAGTCATGCTTCACAAAATATTTGTCCATCGCCATTACCTGAACAGTATCAGTCATTAAAGCCAGGAAAAATGGTATCTGCATACGTTGCTAATTGGGATATGTATGGCCAACAAAGTTATAAGATTGATGATATTCATCAGATTGCGCATCGTTTAACGCATGTTATTTATGCTTTTATGAAGCCAGATCATGTGACGGGAAAATGTCAGCCTCATGACCTTTGGGCTGATATTGGCGCAGTTGATGATTTTCAGTCAAAAGTAGGTGGAAATTTTGCAAAATTATTAGCATTAAAAAAGAAATTTCCGCATTTAAAAATTTTATTATCAGTTGGCGGTGGGACTTATAATAAAAATTTTATAGCACTTGCGCAAGATCCAAAAGTGTTGAAAAAATTTGCTCAATCGTGCGTTAATATGCTTGATTTTTATGACCACACTTTTAAACATTTTCAAGATAAGTCATTGCAAACAACTCACTTTACCTATACAGGTCTATTTGATGGTCTTGATATTGATTGGGAGTGGGATGCAGGTGCTTTAAATCCACAATTATCACAAGCTTTTACTTCCTTTATTCATGAATTACGTCGATTGCTTGATATTCGAAAAAAACAGACCAAGCAAAATGCTTTGTTGTCTATTGCATTGCAAGTGACGCCAAGTATTTATAAAAATCTAAATTTAGCTGCAATAGCAAAAGATGTGAATTGGTTTCATGTGATGGCGTATGATTTTTTTGGTCCTCAAAATCCTATTATTGGTTTTAATGCTCCAATTTGTAGTACATGGTCAGTTTATTCAATTGATGGTGCTGTACAAAGAATTATGGAGCAAGGTGTTTCGCCAGCTAAGATGGTGTTATGTGTGCCTTTATACGGCTATTTGTATGAAAATACTGATGGGTATCAGGCAAAAATTGATAAAAAAAATAAAAGCAAAGCGGTATCGTATCGCATTATTAAAAGCAAATATATTGACGATCCTGATTTTACAAAACAATGGGATGATTTTTCTCATGTTCCTTCTTTGTACAATGCAAAAAAACGAACATTTATTAGTTATGATGAAGAAGCATCGATGATAAAAAAAGTTGAATTTGCTCAAGATAAAAAAATGAAGGGTGTTGTCGTATGGCGTTTATCGGGAGATGATAACGAAAATACGATGCTGCATACGATTGCAGATAGTTTACATGTATAAGATGTTTTGATTTTTGATAGTACAACGATACATCTTGCTTTGAGTAAGCAAAATATTGACTATAAATTTTTGAACGAGGTTGAGTAAACACAATTTTTATGAAAAAGTTATACTCTACGTTTTCTATGAAAATTTTGGGAATTTGTTGAGCGGTTGGCATGATATACTGTTATTTCAACTAAAAAAGCGTAACGTGGCCGCCGTAAACAATGTTTTACAAAATAAGCGCAACGATATCGCTGATTTTGTACTACCTTTGAATTTGGTTGAGGCAGCTTGATCAAGTAGCGCAAAAAACCTTAATACAAGCTATGTAATGGATTTGTACTTTTTTTTATATTACACTTGAAGCGTGTAAAACTTATATTTCAAAATTTTATAAAAAAAGTGCTTTCATTCATGACAAAATATTTTTTGTTGTATGCTCTTGTCGTAAATATATCAACTATATTTGCAAGTGAGGTACAGTTACCTTTATTACAAAAAGAAAATCGAATATCTATGAAGGCTGCTGATTTCCCTATTATTCAAGAAGGGTTTGAGCTGTGTGGCCGTTATAATCTACAAGAGTTTTTGGATCAAAAAGTAGAAGAATTTATTGCTAATAACGTTAGTCATGATGAAGATGAAGAAGATACGTATGTTTTTGATACGATTATTTCTGCGCAAGATTTAATCGTTTCAATATTGTCAAAGGATGCTGCTTGTTTGCAAAAATTTTGTACAATTTTAGATGAAATTCTTGAAAATGATCTTGATCTTAATTCTAATCCAGGTTTTTTTGCGTGTAAAAAAGTTTCATATGATTCAGATATAGTTGATTATGATAGCGTTAGATTTATGGGAAAGCTTTATCAATATCGTACATTGAGTAGTAGGTTTAGTTATTTATATCACTATACGAGATTTGAAAAATTTTCTAATCATGCGACTGATCAATTTTTTCAATATTGTATACAAGCTTCTTTTATGAATCCTGTTGTAACTCACTATGTACGTACCTATAAAGATAAAAATAATAGAGGATTTTTAGAAAAAACTATTATGAAAAATAATTCTCAGATTATGCAATTTTTGATTGATAAAGGGGTTGATGTTGAAAATACTAAATTTCATCCACATGGATGGACTCAATCAACTGTTTTTACACCATTTGCATTTGCCATGGAATGCTCTGCTGATAAAATTATTCCAATATTAGCTGCAGCTCAAGAACATGATCAAGTTCAGGGAACGTTATGGAATTTTGTAGAATTAAATAATTCTGTCATGATGCAAACCTTAATTGATGCAGGCGCAGATGTGAATGCAGTCAATCAAAAGGGGGAAACACCTTTGCATTATGCAGCAAAAAATCAATATAATACTCTCATTCCTCTACTTATTGCGGCCGGTGCAGACTTGCATGCAAAAAATAAAGATGGAAAAATAGCATGGGATGTCGCGGCAGAAAAAAATAAAGATCCTTTAAATTTGCAGCATACGCGAGATTTATTAAAACCCGTAGCAGCTCTTATCCATAAAAAATAAGGTTATTTTCCCTTCATGAATATATTTAAAAAAACCGTCTTGTTTTGCACTTTCATCATAAGCCCATGTTTATATAGTTCTGCTGACACTGACTCAGAAACAGTTCCTTTATTAGGAGATAATCCACGAGCTGTTGTCATGAAGGCCACTGAATTAGGAGATAATCCACGAGTTGTTATCATGAAGGCCACTGATTTCCCTGTTCTTCAAGAAGGGTTTGAGCTGTGTGGTCGTTATAATTTACAACAGTTTTTGGATCAAAAAGTAGAAGAATTTATGGCTAACAACGTTAGCCATGATGAAGGAAATGATGCGGGGGAATATGCCTTTGATACCTTAGCGCATGCTATAATTCCGGCACAAGATTTAATCGTTTCAATATTGTCAAAAGATACAGCTTGCTTGCAAAAATTTTGTACAATTTTAGATGAAATTCTTGAAAATGATCTTGATCTAAACTCTAATCCAGGTTTTTTTGCTTGTAAGAAGTTGCATCTATCTGACAATTATTCTGATGATGCAATTGTTGAATGTTGCGATTTTTATTGTGTACTCACTCCTTGTGTTCGTAATATTCGTTATTTGTGTGTTTTTGAAAAGTTTTCTCATCATGCCACAGATCCATTTTTTCAATATTGCATACAAGTTTCTTTTATGAATCCAGTTATAACTCACTATGTACGTACCTATAAAGATAAAAATAATAGAGGATTGTTAGAAAAAACTATTATTAAAAATAATTCTCAGATTATGCAATTTTTGATTGATAAAGTGATTGATATTAAAAAAACTAAATTTCATCCACGTGGATGGACTCAATCAACTGTTTTTACACCATTTGAATTTGCTATAAAAAGCTCTGCTCACAAAATTATTCCAATATTAGCTGTTGCTCAAGAACATGATCTAGTTCAGGAAAAGTTATGGAATTTTGTAGAATTAAATAATTCTGTCATGATGCAAGCCTTAATTGATGCAGGCGTAGATGTGAATGCAGTCAATCAAAAGGGGGAAACACCTTTGCATTGCGCAGCAAGAAATCAATATAATACTCTCATTCCTGTGCTTATTGCTGCCGGTGCAAATCTTTATGCACAAAATAAAGATGGAAAAATAGCATGGGATGTCGCGGCAGAAAAAAATAAAGATCCTTTAAAGTTGCAGCATACACGAGATTTATTACAACCTCCAGCAGCTCTTACCCATACAGATAATTCTTGGAGGATATTCTAAAATATTACAGAAAATTGCATCATAGAGCTTATGAAGAATTAAAAAAATACGATAAATAAAATGGTCTTGTACAACATACAAGGCCATTTTTTTTTTAGGCTTAGGCTGTGTAAACCAAATTTACATGTGTACAAAAACCTACGATATCGCTTCGCTCATCTCCGGAAGCAGTGGTGGCGGCGGCCACGTTACGCTTCTTTAATGAAAAACTACGTCAATCTATGCAAAAAACGAAGCAAACTTTGAGAAATTAAACCTGGCTAAGATTTAAAAAGAGTGCATCAGGCCCACCGGCCTCCCGACCCCCGAAGTTTTCATAGAAAACGAAGGGCAAAACTCTATAGTAAAAATTTGGTTCACAGAACCTAGATTATTTTTAGATATCAAAAAATATCCATAGATTGAAGATTTGCAAGGTGAGGCTATACTGGTAGTAATCTTATGTATAAAACATCTATATATTAAGTTTTATATTTTTTATCTTATTTCTCTTTTTTATGAAAGTTTTCATGATACATTCTTTTCGATCATCGTGGTTCATTCTTCCGTTATTTGTACTGTGCATGACGGGTTGCGCAAAAAAAAATATAAAAATTAGTTCTTTAGAGCAAATAAAATCAACGCAAGAAAAAATTACTGATACATCAGGTAAGGACCGAGTTTTAGAAATTATAACGACGATTGAACATAACGTTGTTCCTGCACAGAGTCAACCAGTTCAGTATGCTCATGTGCAAAATATACAACAAGATCTTTCTCTAGAAAATATAGCTGCATATTTTGATTGCAAAACCGTGATGGGTAAATCTTTTTTAACTCAAACATTAAATCATCCAGTTTGTGCTGTTGATGAAAGTGGTATTGTGGCACATCGCAAAAAAGCTATTGAGCAGTTAGTCAATAATCCTGAACTGAAAAAGCAAGTTGATGAAATTTTACAGCTTGCAGCGCAGCAAGAGCAGTTGATTATTCAATTAATGTCAGATTTTTTTATTGGAAAAACGTGTCCTGAGTTACAAAATCTTGCATTGTTAAAAAATCAAAATCCGTATGTATACCCGTTTGCGGAGTTCTGTACAACGAATAAGTCTATGCAAACAGCAAAAACAGTTTTGCAAATGTTATCATTGTTTGGTTGCACTGCAGGGACCATTGGTTTTGGAATTACTGCAGCAAATGCTGCTCATATGGGTGCTGAGTACGGCCAATTAGCATGTCTTTCAGGATATTTTGGTATTTTAACAGGTTTGTATGGCTACATTATTTATGACGATTTTACCAAAGCAGGTGAAAAACGTTCTAAAATACATGCGTTAAATCAGTTAATTCATGTTGCAGAACAAATTGAGCGGTTGTGTGATACGTACCAGATAGATAATCAGTTTAAAATGAGTTTAATTCAAGATGCACAGGGTGCTCGGTTAGTCAAAGAGTTGAAACATTGTCGTTATACTCAAAAGAAAAATTACTGTTTTAGTACACCTGCAGTGCATACATTGCTCTATAAAGTGTATAAAAATGATAAACACTTAGCACAGATGTTTGCTTCTATTGCAGAAATGGATGCTTATCATGCAATCGCAACCAAGATGCTTGCAAGCCAAGACAGTCGCAATAGATTTTGTTTTGCAGAGTGTATAGAATCAGAAAAGCCCTTAGTGTCTTCAACTGGATTTTGGAATGTTTTAATTCCTCATGCAGTTCCTAATACCTTGTTACAGTATCGTAACATTATATTAACCGGGCCAAATGCCGGCGGTAAAACAAGTCTGATTAAAGCTATTTTGCAAAATATTGTGTTAGCTCAGACCTATGGTGTCGCAGCAGCTGAAAAATTTGAATTCACGCAGTTTGATGTTATTCTTTCGTATCTTACGATTTCTGATGATTTGATACATGGACAATCATTATTTCAATCAGAGATCAATCGAGCTCAAGAGCTGTTACAAACCATAAAAGCATTGCAGCCTCATCAAAAATTATTCTTTGCACTTGATGAATTATTTACTGGTACGGCTTCACAAGGGGGTGAAAGAACTGCGTATAAATTCATCGATAAAGTTGCAAGTTTTGATAGAGTGCTTTCTATCTATGCAACTCATTTTGATGCATTAAAAGATCTTGGCGCAGCTCATTCGTCATTGATGAATTATAAAGTTAATGCACCAGTTAAAAACGAAAAGAATAAATTTGTATACCCATACACAGTAAGTGCAGGGCATAATGATATTTGTATTGCTGTCGATATGGCAGAACAAGCAGGTTTGTTTGATTAGTTTATAAAGAAAAAACCCCTGAAATAATTTCAGGGGTTTTTTCTTTTAATTTTTTGAATTAATTATTTTTTCATACATATCTGCTAATTTATATTTTCGAGCTTTGTTAGAAGGATTAGCTATTTTTAAAAATCCAATTTTAACCCATTGAGCAGATAGCTTAGCAGCTGTTCTTGGAGCAAATCCAAATAATTTTGCAATTTGACTTGTTGTTATCATCGTAGAGTCTATAAATAATTCTACTGTTTTGCGTTGCCGAGGGTCTAATGTTCGAAGCAACTCACTTTGATCAGACATTGGTTGTTCTTGTTGCATTCTTTTATAAACATTTTCAAAGGATTGTGTCATACCTTGGATAAAATAATCGATCCATTTTGTGATGTCAGCCTCAGCTCTTCCCATGTAGTAATTATGAGACGAACCAATGGTAATAGCATCATAATAGCCACCAAGATTTTGTGCGTAATATTCTTCTAGAGAGTACAAGCCTTTTAAATCATATCCATGCCGATGAAGGATGAGTGTTGTTAGTAATCGTGCTGTTCTGCCGTTGCCATCATAATAAGGATGAATTGTTGCAAATTGATAATGAATAATCGCAGCAACAATTGGATATGGGGTTTCAGTTTGTTCATTGAGCCATTGCACCATTGATTGGCATAAATTAGCAACATCTTTTGCTTCGGGCGGCATATAAATAATTGATTTTGTTATACCGTCACGAATAACATTTTGGCCATCGCGATATTTTGTCGGAGTAACTTTTGTAGAGCCGTTGCCCATTACCAATGCATGTAATGTTTGAACCATTTCCTCCGTTATTTTTGTTGCATTATGAGCCCATAGTTCAACTTGTTCTAACGCCGTATAGTAACTTTTCACTTCATGTTCATCACGTTCTCGGCCTGGAAAATGGCTATTTTCTTTAATGACCGCTTCAATTTGCAATGGATCAAGTTTGTTGCCTTCTATCATAGTAGAGTAATGTGTTGTGTATAAACGAGCTGTCTCTCGCAAAGAGCGTAATATATGAGGAGTTAAAGGGAGGTGTTGAATCGATTGTTTGACCGTTTCAATCTTGAGTAAGTTTTGAGCTGTTTTTACGGTGATAGTATAGTTTGGTTCAAATTTTATCAGCACTTTATCGGCCCTTTATCGGCCCTTTATCGGCCCTTTATCTGCATCAGTTATAAATTTCGATACATATAAGATGCTGATAAACTTTAAAATAATCAATAATTCTTTTGAAATGGTTTTTTATTAAGGTATGCAGCTCAATTGTTCACATGACCTACATAAGGGTGGCCTTTGCTCAAAAGTAAAATTATTGGTATGTTCAATGTGTAGATGATCTTGTAACTATATAATTGAATATGTAAGAAAGCAGGTGTCCTATGTATAAAAAAATAATGGTATGTGTACTTTTCAATTTTTTTGGAACTCATACAGTAAGTGCATCGCAAAACTTTGGTTCTGTAACAAAACAACATGAATTTTTATACAAGCAAGCATGCCTTGAGGAATTACGAGAAGGCGTTAAAGATCATGCGAAAAAATTATCAGTTGGGCAGGAAGTTATGTATGCAGTAGCTCGATGTCTTATGCCAGTTGCGATTGAAACAATAATCAAAACATCACATGAAAAAATAACACCAAGTGAATTAAAACGTCATAAAGCTTGTGCTGTTGAAATAGCTCAGTTCTACAATAAAACTCGTCGGCAAGATGAAGTGACTCAGCAGGCTGAGATAGAAAAATTTGTGGATCGTTATATGGAATGTTCTCAACTGGCGCAAAGTCGCACTTTTAAATTATAAATATAAAAAAGAGGATCTAATACAGATCCTCTTTTTTTAGTCCAGGCTATGTGAACGAAATTTAAAATAAGTATGTGAACCTACGATATCGCTACGCTCATCTCCGGAAATATGGGTGGCGGCGGCCACTTTACGCTTTTTTAGTTTGAAAAATAGTGCATCAGGCCCACCGGCCAGCAAGTTCCCAGAGGTTTCGTAGAAAACGTAGGGTAAATTTTTAGAATTTAAATTTGGTTGAAAGAGCCTAGTTTCTAAATATTTTGATTATGCATTATTTTGAGCTTGTGTTAAAAACTCAACTATTTGCGTATAGCCTTTTCGTGTTGCTATATCAAGCAATGTCTCATTATGAATTGTTATATGATGATGAGCACCTGCGTCAAGTAAGAGCTTAACCATTGCAGGATTATTTTTGAATATTGCTATATACAAGGGAGTCCATTTGTTACGATTAGCTATTTCTGTATCTATACCAGGTACACTCAAGAGTAAAGAAACAATTTCTAAATTTCCTGACTGTATTGCAGCTATTAAAGGAGTTATGCCATTACTATTTTGTTCATTAATAGCAATGTTTTGTTGCCTTAATAAGAGAACAACGATATCAAGAGAACCGTTTTGTGAGGCTGTTATTAAATAATTTGAAATTTTTAATTTTTCTTGATCAGCATCATCTGCGTAATTATCTTGTAGATACAGTAAAAGTAAGAATGCGTCTGAATCATTTGCCCTGATTATTGTATGATAGGAATGAAGGGTTACGTATTTTTTAATAGCAGGTATTTTATCAATCCAACTATCAATAAATTTTTTCATAAAATTATTTTTGTCAGCCATGATATATGAAAATACAGGGTCTTTTTTTATTGGTTCACTTTGATCATTATTTATAAAAAATTTGTTATGTATCATACGTTGTGCAACAGCTAAGAAATTTCTTTCCATTTTCTCAGCAATATATTGCTGAGCTTTTTGAGTTCCAGTAATAATATTAAATCGTGAATCAGATAAAAGATCTTGAAAATTTTTAAATGTTAGATCGTATTCAGATTTATAAACAAGATTAAAGCCTTGACTCAAATGATACGTATCTTCTATCCATGTACAAATAAAAAATTTCATAAAATCATGTTGATATGAGACAACATATAAAAATATTGAATCATTAATAGCAGATAATGGAATATTGTTTTCGATTGCATGTTCTAAAACTGTTAAAAATTGTTGTTTCATTCTTTCAGCAATATATTGTTGGGCTGTATGAATTGTTATTGCGGGATCAAAATCTTCTTGTACAACAGCTTTTTTTAAAAAAAATTCGAAAGAATTTTGAGTATTGGGTCTGTAGTTACTAACTAATTGAAATCCTGTTATCAGGTATTTGTAGTTTTCTATAATGTAGTTATATGTTTGAAGTTGATCTTCAGTAAAATTGATATCATGTACTTCCTCGTAATTTTCTTCTGGATTAATGACAACTTCATATTCTTGTACTACAGGTTTGAAGTTTGGATGGTCATAAATGTAAAGATCATGATTATGTAGATCGTATGCATCTTTATGGAGAGCAATATATGTTGCATGATCAAACAATTTTGGCCATACAATATCGTATTCTCCGTGGTATTCAAGATTAGATTTTACAATATCTTGTAAATAAGGGATCTTTGGATCATCTTGATGTAACGAATTATAAAATTCAACAAGAGGTTTTTGAGCAGAAATTGACCAGGTAATAAATTCTTCATTTTGACGTACGAGTTCTTCTGGTTGACTTGTTAATTCTTGACCAGAGCAGGTAGTACATTGATACGTGCTCAGTAAAGATATGATGAGTAAATACTTTATATTCATAATAAAAACTTTTTTTACAATAATTGATTATATTTGTAAAAATATTATACCAGGATGATCTATATTGAATCAATCTATTTGTGTGTATGTTTTCTATCTGTCTGTTTTTGATCTGTGATGCATATATCTTGATATGAAATTGAGAAATTTGTTGAAGTTTTAATTTTTGTAAGATAAATGGAAAAAAGAGCAACTATTCAAAGTTGCTCTTTTTTAATAACCATGATGTTTGTTAACTATATCTACGTACTGCTATGCATGAGCTCTTAAGTTATTTTGATTTGCTTGAGCAAACATTGATTTTTGAAAATCTTTCTTTGGGATACATATAATCCCAGAAGCTGTTTGTCCAGGAGCAAGAGTTTGTTTGCGTAATTCTTTATTACTCAGTATGTCATCAATGGTATCATTAAAATCTTGCGCTCCAACGCCTTGCACTATTGCTGTAATAATAAATGGAGACATAACTACAAGAGCTGGAAGGCATAACCCGAATAAAACAGCTCCAGGAGCAGCTGAGCTTGCTGCTGCCATAGCACCACCATAGACACAAGCCGCGGCAACTGGTGCGCCAACAACAACTGCTGGTGCAGTAAAACCAAGTCCTCGAGCAAGATTATTTCTATGCAGTTTTTCTGCAACTTGTAATGCTGGGACATGTATTGGAGTAAAATCTTGAGGCGAAATAATAATATCATGAGATGTACTATTTTTTACAGTAATTTGTATCGGTTGATACCCTTTGCGTAAAATACTTCCTGATTTTAAATATTTTTTACAATATTTTTTGTTAAAAACTTTATAGTCCCATGTAAAATCTTTTTGTGTTGCATGATCCGCTTGTAATTGCAAATGTTGTAAAGGGATTTCTTTATATCGAGCTTGCAAGTTGTAACTCATGACTGTCATAAAACTCAGCATAAACGTTGTTGATATTTTTAAATTCATATGAGATCTTTCGATTTTTATTAAAATAATTCATGCTTAACGCACTCTTACATAAGCATGTTGAAAAATATCTAGGTTCTGTGAACCAATTTATTATGAGAGAGTTTTGCCCTACGTTTTCTATGAAAACTCCGGGAATTTGTAGGCCAGTGGGCCTGATGCACTATTTCTTTACACAAAAAAAGCGTAAAGTGGTCGCACCACCAATATTTGCAAAGATGAGCACAGCGATATAGTAGGTTTTTATTCATATGTAAATTTGGTTCACGCAGCCTTAGCAAACATTGATTTTTGAACATCTTTTTTGGGGATAAATATAACGCCAGAAATTGTTTGCCCAGGCGCAACAGTTTGTTTTCGTAGCTCTTTATTGCAAAGTATTTCATCAATAGTATCATTAAAATCTTGCGCTCCAACGCCTTGAACTATTGCAGTAATAATAAATGGGGACATAATTATAAGAGCTGGAATAAAGAGAGTAGTGAAAATATTTCCAGCGGCATATGAGCTTACTTTTGTCATTGCTATTGCATATACAAAAAGAGCTCCCATTGGTAAGCCAATAGCAATTGCTGGTGAAGCAAAACCAAGCCCTCGAGTAAGATTATTTCTATGCAATTTTTCTGCAACGTGCAATGCTGGGACATACATTGTAGCAAAATCTTGAGGCGAAATAATAATATCATGAGATGTACTATTTTTTACGGTAATTTGTATCGGTTGATACCCTTTGCGTAAAATACTTCCTGATTTTAAATATTTTTTACAATCTTTTTTGTTAAAAACTTTATAGTCCCATGTAAAATCTTTTTGTGTTGCATGATCCGTTTGCAATTGCAAATGTTGTAATGGTATTTCTTTATATCGAGCTTGCAAGTTGTAACTCATGACTGTCATAAAACTTAGTATGAAAACATTTGATATTTTTAAAGTCATATAAGATCTTTCGATTTTTTAATAGCTTTGTATGGTAAGATCTTAATTTTTTTTGAAATAATTAATGCTTAAAGTATTGTTACATAAGCATGTTAGAAAATATGTAGTATCACTGTTAGTTTTATGTATGAGGTGAGAGTTGTCAAAAGGGTGGCTTTGTTTTGATTTTTTAAAAAAGAAAAGAGCACTTTTATAAAAATGCTCTTTTGTATCTTGAGTTATATAATTAATTATTTACTCAGAAATGGATTCAGAATCTTGTGGTTCTAATTTTTTTGGAATTTCGCGTGCTATATAATTACATTTTGCATTTTTTATTACGTATGAATCTTTTAGTTTTCGTAATGTAACAGAGCTTTTATACAATATACCTGATTTTATATCTTCTTTCATATTGCCTGTGTTATATAGCATAGTATATTCAGCAGATTCTTTAAATCTTTGTAAGAATGGACGATTATCAGCTCGTTGATTTTCTTCCTCAATCAGCTTTAAGCAGGCAAACATTTCTTGGTAACAGTTAATCAGATCATCTTTTTTTTGTTCACGTACGTCATCAACGGTAATAGCAAGAAGATTTACTGATGGGGCTGTTGTAAAAATGAATGTTGCGATGAGTAAAAAACGTAGATTTTTCATATAATAATTCCTGGTTAAATTTAATACATTATACATAATAATAATATCTATTTGAAATTACTCAACAGCGTGGCTTTGTTTTGATTTTTTGAAGTAAGTATAGGCAAATGTTTTAAATATATCTATTTGCCATCTGCATAAATATTGTGAATTAGTTCTATTGCAAGCAAAAAATATTCTTTTGCTCTTGTTAATGACAATTATTTTTGAATAATTTAATACTATACAGATCTCTTTTTTATGATGTTTGCAATCTCTTGCATTATAGATTGTGTCTATATCATGATATTTTCTACGTAACGATTGTTCTATCAAATTGTTTAAGAAGAGGTAACTTTCCATAAACATTTTTTTTGATCTTGATAATGTAAACAAATTTTTTAAATACGAAGGTATATATGAAAATAGTATCACACTATAAAAAATTTTATCCTGAAATTGCAGGAAGCTTGATCTGCTTGTCGCTAGGAATGTTCTCTGGATTTATTTCCCATGCATCTGATTCTGTATGGTATCAACAGCTTGATAAGCCATTTTTTAATCCACCATCATGGATTTTTGCACCTGTTTGGACAATTTTATATTGCATGATGGGTGTTGCGCTTGGAATTTTATGGAGAGACAAGCGTAAAAATAAAAATCTTATCTCTCTTTTTTATTTACAGTTTTTGTATAACTTTGCATGGTCTCCACTATTTTTTTATGCGCACCGTATTGATATTGCTTTATTAGATCTTTTGGCGTTGTGGCTTACCATCATAATATTTATGATACGTGCACGAAAACAACAAGCAGTTTTTATGCTATTTGTTCCGTATCTTGTATGGGTTACTTTTGCATTCATACTTAATTTGAGCATGTTTATAATGAACTGATAGAGTGGTAGCTTGTAAAAAGAGTATGCAAGATTCTTACATATTCAAGGACATTCTTCATAAAGAATGTCCTTATTTTTTATGAAATTATTTTGTCAGTAACCAATATGAGCTCTTGTATTTTTAGAAATATGATGCAAATTTTCTATGGTTTCTTATTTCGAAAAATTCTGAATCACATTTGTTAATCGTGTTTTGTAAAAATATAAGGCAAATATTTATCATGTAAAATTGATACAGGCTGTTTTATGATATTTTAAAATAGGTTTGACCCATTTGTGAATTATTGCATGCCTGGTAGTATTTATTACAGATAGTCATTATATTAAGTTTGAAATTTAAGGAATTTCTTATGAAGAATCTAAAATTATTATTTTTATTAGCAATGAGTGTTGGTTTTACCGTACAAGCAAATGAATTACATGACGCAGTGGCAGCTAATGATATTGTAAAAATAAAAAAATTGATTAAAGAAGGTGTAAGCGTTCATAGTCTTGATGCTCATGGTTTTACACCGCTTTTTAGATGTAAGACTAAAGAAGCTGCGCAATGTTTAATTGAGAATACTGCGGATGTAAACTGTTCATGTACATATAATGTATATGATGCATCTGGATGCAAATCTTTATATACTGTTACTGGATGGACTCCTTTGCAAGAAGCAATTAATAAAGATTTAAGTCCTGAGTATATCTTGTATTTACTTGATTGTGGTGCTGATGTGAACGCACAATCTATATGGGATGGTGAAGAGGCAAGTTGGCCATTCAATTTGAATTTTGATTTTTATATTGTACAGACTCCATTAAGTATTGCTTTTGCACCTTATTACGATATTAAAAATGATATACTTCCTAAGTGTCTACAGATGACATTTCCAACATTAAATAATGAAGTTTTGAGAAGTGATAAACTAACTCCAAAAAATTTTTTGTATGCAATTTTACAAAAAGAAGTTTTGCTGGAAGCAAGATCTGAAAATAAATATACCTATACTGTAGAGGTTGAAGTTACCCCAGGTGTTATGGTGCAAATTTTTTAAAATATAAAATTAATAAAAGTTGGTTGAAATAGCTTTCATCTGATATAAAAAAAGCAGGTAATTAAGATTTAATTCTTAGTTGCCTGCTTTTTTATGTGCATACTGCAAACCATGTATTATCAATGTAAAGATTTTTTATACAATTTTTTTACGACTATTTTTGGCCTTGAACAATTACATAGTTACTATTTATTTCTATGACTGCTGCGGCTATATATTTTTTTATTCGATTTCTCTTGTGTGTCTTACATAGATAAGATTTTATTATTTTTTAAACATGTAGCATATCTCTTATAATAAATTATTTTCTTATAAAAGTTATGTAAGATGCTATTCTATCAAAAAAATTTTAACAATGAGGAGTATGTTATGAAAAAATATCTAATTGTGCTTTTGATCTTTATAGGTTGCATACAAAGCTTGTGCGCAGATGACGATAAGGGACTCTTTGATTATGTTGCATCCAGGGATGAAGTTGCAGTTTTATCGATGATCAAAGAAGATTTTGATGCATTTACTCAGCAAGGGTTGCAGCTTGACAATAATGGTAAGGTGTATGATAAATACGGAGTTGAGTGTGCAATTAAAGTGATGCAAGAAAACAATTGTACAATTGGAGCGATCTTTTATGTATTAGATTACAATAATTTGTCTGTGTGGTGGGAAATTAATTTTTTAGTTGTTGATGAATTGCATCAAGATAAAGGTTATGGATCATTCATGATAAAATCTCTATTCAATCAGATGAATGAATTAACAGGTGGTGGCATTTGTATGTTTTGTCCATTGATAAATGTGTCTATTTGTCGTGCATTTGATGAAAAATGTACTGTTTGTTATTTGTTAGGACTACCACCTCTTGATGAGAGTTTTTTTGATCGATTGCAATGTATAGATTATTCCAATTTAGAAATGGATTTTGTCCAAGCTTGTACAGATCTAGATATTGAAACAGTAAAAAATGGTATAGCTCAAGGTATAAACGTTAATCATCTTTTTATGTTTAAATATATCCCAGATCACGGTTTAGTACTTGTTGAAGATCTTCAATTACCGTTGTGTTTTGCGATTGAAAATAATAGTTGTGAACTCGCTGAAGTCTTTATTAATGCCGGATCAACTACTATTGGGATTTTTGATAGTAGCACGCCGTTAATAGAAGCATTGAAACAACATAATATTGAGATGGTGTCATTGTTAATTCAAGCAGGTTGTGATCCTAATGAACTCTCTTGTGGTCGCACACCGTTAATGTTTGCAATGAAAGAAGGTGATAAGGATATAATTTTATTGTTACTTGAAGCTGGTGCAGATGCAACTCTAGAAGATTTAGATGATGAATCTCTACTGTATATAGCAATCAGTGATATTGAAGATCGAGAGGTTGTCAAAGCGCTTATAGATGCCGGTGCAAATGTGCATGGTATATTGCCTTGGGAAGAATCTTTATTGCAATGTGCTATATTCAGTTATGATCCTGAGGTAGTCTTGATATTGGTTCAAGCAGGTTGTGATCTTAATTATCAAGATGCATATGGAGATACTGCATTGCATTACGCAGTTGAAAATATTTGTGATGTGGTAATATTTCAAGCACTTTTAGCTGCAGGTGCAGATCATACTATGATAAATTTTGAAGGTGAAACACCTTTAGATGCAGTAGAGAAGATGATAGATGAAAAAGAGAGTGAGGTATTGAGTAGTGATGAATTAAGAGACGAAATTACTCAATTAGAAAAAATTAAGATGATTTTGCTAGAGCACCAAAATAAGCAAGAATAGATATAAAGACTATTGATTTTAAAAGGGAGCATTTTGAATTCAGAATGCTCCCTTAATTTTTTTATAAAACTACTTTGCATGTATGAGTTAAAAACGCCAAAGTTAGTTATTTTATAAATAAATCACGCATTTTTTTTGTTTTGCAGTAGCTATATGGTTGAAATCCAAATTTATCACGAATAGTGACATTTGCACCAGATGTAATAAGTAATTGAGCCACTTCAAAAGCATCGCTTAAAATTGCGTAGTGCAATGCAGTCGCATGATCATGGTTATCGCAATTATTTATATGAGCACCACGATCTATTAAAAGCTTAGCGATTTCGACTGCATTATCCATTGCTGCAACATCTAACGCTGTTACCATTCCATCATCTTGTGCATTGACATCAATATTTGCAGAAGATGTCAGTAATAGTTTTGCTGCTATATAAGATTGATGAATTAATGCTCTAAGTAGTGGTGTTTCTTCAGCTTTGTTAATGATGTTAAGATCTTTCATAGATTGAATATAAAGATTTACAAGGTTTTTATATATATTTTCTAGTTCAGGTTCATCTTCATCTATAAATAAATCTTCAAAAAAAATAAGTTCATGCAAGGGTGTATTTCCCCAATGATCTTGAATGTTGGGATTAGCACCTGCATCTATAAGCATTTTAGTAATCGTATAATCATTTTCCTCAGTAAGACCGATAAGAAAATGCAATATTGTATAACCTTGATCATCCTGTTCATTAATATTGACTGTTTTAGATGTAAGAATTTTTTGAAATTTTAGTATATCTTCATCTGCAAGGGCATCGTACAATTGATTTGCATTGCAAAGAGTTGCTGATATAAGCAAATATTGAAATAAAATATATTTGATATTCATGATTAAATCCTATGAGCTTATTATTATTCTATAAGCAGATTATATCAATCTATCAAAAATAGTTACATCGAAATTTAGACAATAAAAAAAGTGACGATAAAGGGTCACTTTCATTTTTAAAGTTCAGATTATTTATTTTTTTAAAATGTTACTATAGATGTAAGTTGAAAGGGCTTATATTATGTGGTGGGATTTGTTAGAAAAATTATTATGTGGAATTGATGAAGAAGAACGTATAGAAATTTTTTAAAAATATATCCGGAAATCGATATACGGCAAATTATAAAGAAAGTTGATATCTTTAACGAGATAGTTAAAAATAGAGATGTAGAAAAAATTGAGGAGCCGGCATTACTCTTTGATGAAGGTTTAAAAGAAGATGTGAGACAAGCGGTAGAACGATCTAAATTTTTACGTAAATATTCATTTCGGACTTTAATAAATATATATATATTTTGCAAGATGATACGTTAAAAATTTCCATGAAATATATAAGAAGACAGTTTAGAAGTAAAAGTTATTTTTCTTATCATCTTATTTTTAAGCAATTTGAACATGACTGGATTATTGTAGAAACCAGTTTGTTGTATAATTTACAATGGCGAGAGTGGATGAATTTATTTGGATGGTCAATAGCGTTATTTTTGATTGTGATTTGTAATATGAAATAAAATTTATTTGAAGCGCAAAATCAATAACCGAAAATATAAAAACTATTGAATTTAAAAGGGCACTTTAATAAAAGAGTGCCCTTAATTAGAAGAATTTTCACCAGTTATTCATTGATTTTGTTTGCGACGTGCAATTTCATCTTTAATAGCCTGCGGATTGATTTTATTATTTTCAAACAATAGAATTGCAGCATCTAAGCAATCTTTATCGCAATGAGTGCATGCAAAATTGTAGGCTATGTTAACATAATGTTTGATAATGCACTGATATGCCGGAAATGTAAAAATAAGCTGAGCTAAACATAAAATATAATAATTGGATTGAAATTGAAGAATTTCGTTTTGAAGTTCAATGAAATTTAAAGATTTATGTTTATGAATATTATCAATGTCAGATTGAGGATGAAAACATCTAAGGAAAGGAATCATTAAACTTGATGTGGCTATAAAAAAAGTAAGAGCCGCTATTCTATAGTTAAAAGCGCAATTTTGCTCAATATATCCAGCTTGGTACAAGAGTAAAAATTCATTTTGTACCATAAACAATTGTTCATTATCAGTTAAATTCTGATTTTCTAATTTCTTTTTATAAAGATTGTTTATGTTTATTAAAGAGCTATCTGAAAAGTAGATATTATAAAATGAAGGCGATTGTGCATAGTCAGCAGGTAAGAATTTTTTTTGATCAAAATGAGCTTCAGGATATTTTATACTCATTTCATCATACCATGCTTGAGCGTATGGGTATATTGCAGTAACTAATCTATTTTTTTTAGTTGAATATGCATCGTCTATATAATACATTGCACTTATTGAAATTATGATTGCGGACAATAATTGAATTGATTGTAATTGGTTGCTTTGTTCAAAAGATACATATTTTTCGAATTGATTATTATAGTTTTGATCAAAATTTATTTCAAATGATGTATGCGTTATTGTGTAATTTATGTTCAATAAAAGAAGCATTAAGAATATTGATTTTTTAAATTTCATGATTAAATCTTTCAATGTCAAAATAATTTGAATAATTATATATTTCTAGAGTAAAAATATGATTTAGAGATAGGCATAAAAAAAGTGATCTTGAAGGATCACTTTGATTTTTAAACTAAGACGATTTATTTTCAAGTTAGCCGCGAAAAAATAAATCGTCTTAAGTAAAAAAGAGCATTCTTTTTCAAGAATGCTCTTAAAATTTTTTAATGGTCGGGGCGGCGAGACTCGAACTCACAACCCCTCGCTCCCAAAGCGAGTACGCTACCAATTGCGCCACGCCCCGACTCAATGCTATAATTATAAAGAATTAATCACAAATATCAACTAAAAATTTTAGATTTTTTAGCGCCATAAAGAGTTATCAAGTAACAATAAAATGGGGTGGAATGTGGGGCTCGAACCCACGACCCTCAGAACCACAATCTGATGCTCTACCAGCTGAGCTAATTCCACCATATATTTGAAATATGATTAATTATAAGCGGTATTGATAAAAAAAGCAAAAAAAATTAATAAATTTGTAATTATAACGTAATGTATCTGAAGTTTTTAAATTTTTGTAATAAAAAAGAGCCTTTATTTTACTAAAATTCAAAAAGCCGGCACACCTTTTGTGGTTATACGGTCAGTGTAGTATAATTTCAATAAGTAATTAAATAGGTCACTGCTTTTAAAAGTAATAATTCTTAAGCAGAGCCATAATCTTATATAAAAAGGTTTTTAGTATGAAAACAAATAAAGTTGGTTTACTTGTGGCAGGATGTTTTGTTGTTATGAGTTCATCTGTTGATGCCCGTTATAAATCGCAGACTCTTAAAAAAGGATCTTCACAAGTTATAACTCATGCAAGCAAAGATTATATTGCTTTTGAGTATAAAATTTTGACTGCAAAAGATTGCCAAAAGTTTTTTAACAATAAAAATATCATTAAAAAAGGCTTCCAGCCAGTACAGATTACCTTTATAAATAACAGTGATAAAGCTATTTCAATTTCACCTGAAGGGTTTGATTTTGAAGTTGTGCCAGCACAAAAAATTGCTGATAGTTTACATAGAAATGGTATGAAGCGTGGCGTTGGTCTTGGTGTTGCATCGTTGGCAGCTGGTTGGGTTACGTTAGTTCCAGCGCTTGTGCAAGGATGTGGCGCAAAAGAGTTTAACGTTGATATGGATAATGATTTTGCAAATAAACAGTTGAAAAATCAAGTTGTACTTCCTGGTAAAACAGTAACAGGAGTTGTATTTGCTAATAAAAATAGTTTTGAGAGAGATTTTACTTTTACTGTACAAGATCAAGATAAAAATCTTGTGTTAAGTACGTATCAACCAAGTTTACATATGCAAAATGTTGCACCAGTACAAGTAAGCTAAGATACATTTGTAGCTTTGAAAATATACAGGCCATGGACCATGTTCAAAAAACATAGTCCATGGCCTTTTGTTGTATCAGGAATCTATTTGTTTGGTAATTATAATCTAGATGCTCTGAACCAAATTTTTACTCTAGAGTTTTGCACTACGTTTTTTACAAAAACTCTGGGGATCTGCAGGCCAGTGGGCCTGATGTACTCTTTTTTAAAACTAAAAAAGCGTATAGTGGGCGCGACTAACCATGTTTTAAGAGATGAGCGTAGCGATATTATAAGCTCGTATCGTTATTTTAAATTTGGTTCACACAGGCTCGATATATAACTTATGAGTTAAAAAATACCGCTATTACTATATTGTTACAGTTTTGTTACAATATAATGTATAGATTATTATAACAGGGGGTATAGATGAACGATAAAATTACTGTTATCGGTGCTCGTGAGCACAACCTAAAAAATATAACCGTTTCTTTTCCTAAAAATCAGTTAGTTGTTATTACCGGGCCATCGGGTTCTGGTAAAAGTTCCTTAGCGTTAGATATTTTGTATGTTGAAGGTAAACGGCGGTATATGGAGTCGTTGTCATCATACGCCCGACAGTTTTTAGGTATTCCTAAAAAACCTGACTTTGATCGCATTGATGGTCTATGTCCATCAATTGCTATTGAGCAAAAAACAGTTGGGTCAAATCCGCGATCAACCGTTGGTACGATTACCGAAATTTATGACTATTTCAGGATTTTATTTGCACGCATTGGGACACCACATTGTCCTTCGTGTGATGTTGTTATTGAAGCTCAATCAGCAACCAAAATTGCTGATGCTATCACACAAAAGTTTCAAGGTCATCTGGTAACGATTGCAGCTCCGCTGGCTATTGAGCGTAAAGGTGAATTTATTCATGAGTTAACTGACTTGATGCAAAAAGGTTTTTACCGATGCATCATCGATGGAGTAACGCATAAATTTAATCATGTTGATGATATTGCGAATTTAAAATTAAAAAAGACGTATAAACATACGATCGATATTCTTGTCGATAGTTTTACCGTTGAAGATCAAGATTCACTCGCTCGCTTACAAGAAGCTATTCAAAGAAGCTTTGGTATAGCGCAAGAAATGTGCAAAATTATGGTTGAAGGGCAAGAGCCTGCGCTCTATTCATCAAAGCGTATGTGTTTAGCATGTAATATTGCTATTCCTGAACTTGAACCACGATTTTTCTCATTTAACTCACCAGTTGGTGCATGTACAAAATGTCATGGTCTTGGGATTTATAATCGTTATGATCAGACGCATTCGGTTATGGATGGCTATGCATTAATGATGGGTACGCATGTACAGACGTGTGATCAGTGTCATGGTATGCGTTTGAAAAAAGATGCGCTTGCGGTAAAAATTGATAATAAAAATATTTTTCAGCTCTCTGACTATTCGATTGAAAAGTTATTATTGTTTTTCCAAAATATACAACTATCTGAATCGCAGACTGAAATTTCTATGGATTTACGCAAAGAGATTGTCAGTCGTTTGCAATTTTTATCAGATGTTGGCTTAAACTATTTATCATTAAATAGAACAGCTCGTACTTTATCTGGTGGAGAAGGGCAACGAATTCGACTTGCAAAACAGGTTGGCTCTGCATTAAGTGGTGTTCTGTATATTTTAGATGAACCAAGTATTGGTTTGCATCAGCGCGATAACGATCGTTTGATTCTTACGTTACAATCACTTAAAAATTTAGGCAACAGCGTTCTTGTTGTAGAACATGATGTTGATACCATGCGCATTGCTGATTATTTAATTGATATGGGACCTGCAGCAGGTATTCATGGTGGACAAATGACTGCATGTGGAACGCCACAAGAAGTTGAAAACAACCCAAATTCATTAACCGGTAAATATTTAAGTGGTGTCTTATCGATTGCAACGCCTGCACAACGCCGAAAAGCAACAAAGTGGCTTGAATTAAAGCATGCCAGAGCAAACAACTTAAAAGACGTCAGTGTGAAGTTTCCGCTCGGCGTGTTTTGTGGTATTTCAGGAGTTTCGGGATCGGGCAAAAGTAGTTTGATATTCCAAGAGCTCATCCCAGCGCTTGAACGAGTTTTATCACACCATAAAAGCAAAATGTACGATGCTGATACTGATTTACAAGGTGTTGAACATTTGCGTAATTTAGTGCAAATTGACCAGAGTCCTATTGGTAAATCATCTCGATCTAACCCTGGGACGTATATTGGTGTATTTGATGATATTCGTAAGTTTTTTGCAGCAGTACCAGAAAGTCGTGCTCGTGGCTATGAAGTAGGGCAATTTAGCTTTAATCGTCCACAAGGCAGATGTTATGAATGTTCTGGCGATGGTGTTATTAATGTTTCGATGCACTTTTTACCAGACGTGGTGATGATTTGTAAGGTGTGTAAAGGTAAACGTTACAACCAAGAAACATTGCAAATTTTATACAAAGGTAAAACTATTGCCGATGTGTTAGACATGACAGCGCTGGAAGCATTAGAATTTTTTGCTGCACATAAAATTTTAGCAAAAAAATTACAGTTATTGTGTGATGTTGGCTTAGATTATATTAAAATTGGTCAGCCATCAACGACATTATCAGGTGGCGAATCACAACGAATTAAGCTTGTTAATGAGCTTGCAAAGCGCGATAAAGACACGCTGTATATTCTTGATGAGCCAACAACTGGTTTGCACAGTCATGATATTGTAAAATTATTAGTCGTTTTAAACCGATTAATAGCAAAAGGAAACTCAATTATTGTCATTGAACATAATATTGATGTGCTTAAAACAGCTGACTACATCATTGATATGGGCCCAGATGGTGGTGACAAGGGTGGGACAATTGTTGCAATTGGAACTCCAGAACAGGTAGCATTAACTCAAGCAAGTTACACAGGCCAGTATCTTAAAAAAAGTTTATAACGCTTTGATGTTTTTAAAGTCATAATAGCAATAGAGATTTTTTTTAAAGAAGTTATACTTAGTATTGATATACACTCTATATCAATATTACATGCCAATGTCGTAATGCATATACAAACAGATAGTCACATTGTGTTTTCTTAAGTGAAATGAAAAAAAAGATGAAAAAATTAGGTTGCTTATTTTTGTGTTTAATGGGTTCTCAGATAAGTGCTATGGGTAAAAATGATATATATACTCCTTGTGCACGACGTGCTGTTTTATCTGCTTTTATGATACAGCAACCAGAATCAACCGATTCATTAAATTCATTGGCTGATTGTCCTGTTTCTCCAGCACCAAAAAGAAATGGTAGAGATTTATCAGATTGCCCTGTTATTACAAACACACCATCTCCAAGAGTTGAAACAAAAACAAGAGGTCGTTGTGTTGTTTCTCCTAGAAAAAGAGCTCCATATGAGTATGCTAGCTAAAAATTAGCATGTTTTTTAGATAGTAAAAAAAGCTTACCAGATTTATCTGGTAAGCTTTTTCGTTATATATATTTATTTTATATGACGAAGTCTTGAGATCAGGCTTATCCATTTGTGATATTGTAGATAGTTTGGTACGATCGTTATATCAATTTACGTTTATAATTTGGAAATTATATGAATGGTATAAAAAAAATCAGTTTGCTTTGCATGATGTTATTTTCAACAGTTTGTGCTGAAAATGCAGATCAGTATAAAATCATACGAATATCACCTGAATCTTTACAGCATTCCGTTGATATAGCAAAATCTCAAGAAGATTATCGATACATGCAAAAAGTTGTGATAACTGTAGCTGCAGCCGCTTGTGTCATTGGTCTATTTCAACTGCAACCTTATTTTGCTCAAAATTCTAAATATGTTTTAAAAGAGGGTGACGTGATTGTATCATTGGGTAGTGAAGTAAAATCAATGATCGATCAAGACAATTCAAACTTTTTATATACATACATGTGTGCTGTTGGTAAAAATATTGCAGAAAATTCTATATATTTTACAAAAAACATAGGTGCTGCAGTCTCTTCATGTATTGGGATGTTTATGCTCAATACAGCCAGCCAACAAATAAGTTCGTCATGGAAATATTTATATGATGTTGACTCTTTAAGGGGTTTTATTGAGCATCAAACAAACCTTGATAAACTGCTTTTTATGCTCAAGGAATTTGCTGTACCATTTGATTTGTATTCCCAGCGATTATCGATGGACGTAAATTTTGGACAACAAAGAATTGTGCTTGCAGAGTTTATGCAAGAGATTATTCGTATTGCAGAGACGTCAAATAGTTTAAATAAAGGTGCTATTGTATCTGCTATGAAAAAGATTATTTACGAAAAACTTCATCACTTGAAGAGTTGCAAGATCTTGCTTTGCAAGCTATTAACTATCGACAGCAGATTGAGCAGGGATTGGTTACAACTCCTTTACAAATTGAACAATTTAATCGTGCAACAATTGCTGAATTTTGTAATTTTTTAATTCTTGATATAGAAAAAATTGCTGCGTTTGTTACCAATAAGTCGCAAGATCAGTATGTAAAATTATTATATGTTGATAAAATTCAAAGTCTTATCTCTGCTACAAATTTGTTTGCAGCTCAACTAGAAGAAAATTTAGCATGCTCGCTTGATGATTTATATCAACAAAGTAAACAGGGCCATGGATTATTTGATCTTATATGTAACTTTCAGATGATTGTTAATCAACATATCGAAATTATGGGATATCGATTATAAAATTTCTTGCAAAGCTATAAGTATCTTGTAATAAAAAAGGGTGTTCATTATGAACACCCTTTTTTATTATTGTAGAATTTTACTCTGGTTGGCTTGCAGGTGCATCATCTTGTTCTGATTCAGGCGAATTTGGTTCTTCTGGAGTTGACTCAGGTAAAGACTCTGGTGTTGATTGATCTTCAGTTGGTGTAGCGCCAAAATCAAATGAAGCTCCAGTTGAAGCAGGTGCATCATTCATTGGGATTGGTTGACTTGCGATTTCAGTTGTTGCTGGTGCTTGTTGTACAGAAGATGCTATTTCAGGAGAGCTTGTTTTTGCTGGAGTAACGACTGGTGTAGATGAACCAAAATCGATATCAGTGGCTGCATCTTCTGGATAAATTTGATTGATTAATTCATTACAAAGTTTTTGAAATTTAGCTTTACTAAAATTCTGTACAATAAAATTTTTTAATCCTACAAAGTTATTAAATAACTGAGTGTAAGAACTATCTTGTGTTGTTTTAAGATTATTGGTATCGATGTTATTAATGAGTGCAAGTTTTTCTAAAATGTCTTTTGTATCATCTTTTTCTACAGGTTCATTTTGAATTTCAGGAGCATCTAAGGTTACTTCATTTTGATCAAGTAATTCTACTTGGTTGTCATCGATATTTATAATTGATGCATTTTCTATTGGAGCAATTTCTTCAGTCAGGACTGTTTTTTTTGTAATGGAACGAATTGGAGCTTCTTTTTTTACAACAGAATTTGTTACTTTGCTTGCACGAGGGGACATAGCTCGCGTTGGGATTGAAGAAATTTTTGTGGTATGAACTGTTTTTGATCGTTCTTGTGCTGATATTATGCTATCTAAATTAGATAACACAACGAACAAAATGATCAAATTGATTTTTTTCATAGTAGGCATAACAATTCTCCAAAAAAGTTTATTTTTTATTGGTATCTATACTGATATCCTACCAATTTTAAGATTTTATGTGCAATGGTTTGCGGCAAAAAGGCCAGATACCATGGTGAAAATTTAGTTCATGGGCAAAGCATGGATTTATATGTTCGTTTGTAGTTTGTTTGATGTCAATTCTGATTTTTTGTATACTGAGAGTGATTGGTATTCTTTCTTCAATGTCTGGAAAAAAATTCATGGATCTATCGCAGCTGTCTGGGTTAACTCCCTTAATGCAACAATATTTTGATATTCGAGTGCAGTTTAACGATGCATTGTTATTGTTTCAAGTCGGTGATTTTTATGAACTATTTTTTGATGATGCTCAAAAAGCTTCATCTTTTCTTGGTATTGCTTTAACAAAGCGAGGCACGTTTCAAAATGAACCAATTCCTTTATGTGGCTTTCCTGTTCATGTGCTTGACCATTATGTAACCAAGTTGGTTAAAGGCGGTTTTAAAGTTGCTTTATGTCAGCAGCTTGAGCAAGCAGTCACTGGAAAAATGGTGACTCGTGGAGTTACGCAGGTTTTTACGCCAGGTACCTTAACATCTGAAACATTATTAGACTCTAAAACATCATCGTATCTATTTTCTTTTTTCCCGACCAAAGATTCATGGGGTCTTCTTTTTTCTGAACTTTTAACATCACAGATTCATGCAACGGTATTACCAGTTGGTGGGGATCGATCACTTGAAACAGAGCTCTTTAGATTTTTACCTGACGAAGTTTTGCTCCAAGCAGAATCTGGCATGGGCAAATTTGAAGATTTTTTTAAACAACGTGGGTTTTTTACAACGCGTCATAAATTAGCAATTGATCAAGAACAGTTAGATGCTGTTACAGCATGGAGTCAGCAACAATTTTCTGGTGCATCATGTGTAGAACTTGAAAAAAATCCATCATTAGTATCTGCATTAGCTTTATGGCATTCGTACTTAGTGAAAAATCAGAAAGATGCTGCTCAGCAGTTTAAAGAAATTCATTTTTATCGACCAGATGAGTTTTTATTATTAGATCCAGCAACACAAAAAAATTTAGATTTGGTTGCAAATAACGTTGATGGTTCTAAAAAAAATAGCTTACTTTCTTGTATTGATAAATCGGTGACGCCGATGGGTTCTCGCATGATTCGTCGTTGGTTATTGCGACCATTGGTAGATCGTGATGCCATTGTACAGCGTCAAGACGTTGTCGCATTTTTTATCCAACATCCTGCTTTATTGCATCAATTAATCATACTTTTTGAGCAGTTTGGTGATTTACAGCGTATTGTAGGGCGCATTGCTTTACAAAAATCTGGCATCAAAGATTATGTGCAACTAGGTACTATTACCGGTTTAATTCCAAAATTATATGAACTATTAAAAAATTGTCCTGCCGTTATCGTCCAACATCTATTGAGTACGTGTATTGATTTCTCAGCGCTTCATGATCTGCTGACTGCAGCTTGTTATGATGGTGAGCTGCAAGATATGGTAATTAAGCAGGGGTTTGATGCACATTTAGATTCGTTGCGTGAGTATGTTACGCAGGGAGATCGTAAAATTTTAGAATTAGAAGCTGCAGAGCAAAAGCGCACAGGAATCAATTCTTTAAAAATTAGACAAAACAGCGCGCATGGTTATTACATCGAGATCACCAAAGCTCATGCAGACGCAGTTCCTGCAGAGTATATTCGGCAGCAGACGTTAGTTGGGCGTGAGCGATATACCATTCCATTTTTACAACAGATACAAGCGCAAGCGCAACAAGCAGCATTTTCGATCGAAAGTTACGAGAAAGAAGTTTTTCAACAGGTCAAAGATAAAGTAGCTGCATGCATAACGCCATTACGGCAGTTAGCTGAAGCTATTTGCGTAACTGACGCTTTGCTTGGTTTTGCTCGTATAGCTTATGACCAAGGGTATGTTCGTCCAGAGTTTAATGCAACACGAGACATTATCATTCAACAAGGTAAGCATCCGGTCATTGGAGCTCAATTAGTACACCAATTTATAGCAAATGATACTTTTTTAACCGATGAGCAATCGTTATGGATTGTGACGGGTCCAAACATGGGTGGGAAATCAACATACTTACGACAAACAGCGTTGATCTGTATTTTAGCTCAAATTGGCTCATTTGTTCCAGCGGCACACGCATCATTGCCAATCTTAGATCGAGTGTTTACTCGAATTGGTGCAGGAGATAATCTTGCCGAAGGAAAAAGTACATTTTTAATCGAGATGGAAGAGACTGCACAAATCTGTTTACAAGCAACAAAACATAGTTTAGTCATCTTAGATGAAGTTGGCAGGGGCACGAGTACTTTTGATGGATTAGCTTTAGCACAAGCAGTCGTTGAATATATTTATGAAGTTGTGCAAGCGCGTTGTCTATTTGCAACGCATTACCATGAATTAACCTATCTGCAAGATCATTACAAAGGGATCGTGACATACTATGCTGATAGCAAAAAAACAGAACAGGGTATTTTGTTTTTACATAAAATTGTTAAAGGTGTTGCTCGCCAAAGTTTTGGTTTAGAAGTTGCTAAACTTGCTCAATTACCAGCTCCATTGTTACTTCGGGCACATGATCTGCTCAAACAATTTGAGCACAAAGACCAGGGTAATACACAATTAAACTTTTTACCGGTACAAAAAAAATTACCTCAAGACAATCAGTGGGAACAAAAGTATCATGCATTATCGCAAACTCATAACCAGCAAGCAGGTTTAATAGATACGCTTAAACATATCGATTGTGATAATTTATCACCAAAACAAGCATTTGATTTGTTATGGCAATTGCAGCAAGAGAGTAAAAAAATATAAATGAGCGTATACATCTAAAATTAACTGAGTTGTATAAAAAAAAAGCCTGTCACACGATAGGCTTTTTTTATAATCATGTTCTATAAACTTTATAAAAAATAATATGTTGTATGCGCCAAGTAAAATTTTTATCGTACAAGCAGTAATAAAAGTAGCAAAAGTTAACATTGCCTGAACAAATGAGCGATGTTTTTAGATTAAAATAATATGATGTTTTTCAAAATTCATGTGCATCACAAATTAATAAAGTTTTATAATTTTTAGTTAGACTGGGAAGTCAATAAAATAGTTGCTGTTTGTAACTATTCGCTATATATAGTATACTGTATATAGTATTATATTTACGACAGACTATTAAATAATGGATTTTCTATGAATTTTTTTAAAAATATAACTTTGCTACTTTTTTTTGGTATGATAACATCGCCTATGCATTCTATGGATTTTTCTTTTCGTAAAAAGCTTATAACATCTTTAGAATTTAGTTCACAACTTGTTTTATGTGAAAAAAAATTACAAGACATTACAAAAGCTGCAAATGCTGCCGCTCTTGTAAAACAGATAAACGATCAGCGGTTGCAAGAATTAAATGAAAAAATAGATGAATTTAAATCAGTTGATAAAGATCATTACAAAACACAGCAAGTGCTTAAAACTCCTCAGTTTTTTGAATATGTAACTTTGTACGCAGAAAAAGAAAGAATAGAATTTTTTGCTAAGAGTACCCCGACATCTCCAAACAGCGTAGCGAGTTATACACGAAATGTTGAACAAAAGTATTTCAAAGGTATTTTGAAAAAATCAAAGTAATTTTCTTAAAAATTATATAATAAAAAAGAGCTCTTATTTCATGAGCTCTTTTTTATTATACGATAATCTATTATGACCTAGTCCCACTTATCATTAGGTGTGTATCGACCGCTGCCAAAGTTGCTGCCAAAATCTTCTTGAATTTTTTCTTCAGTTCGTACATCAGCATCAGGAGCATCATTAATTGGTTCTGGATCACTCTCTCTACCAAAGAGCGCATATTTTTTATCATCTTCAACGAGCATGCCTAAATAAGCTTTTCTAAAAGGCTTTTTTGAAATTTTTCCTGAGTCAGTTATTAAAACTCTGCTAACTTTTTTATACGCGTTCTCATCAATATATGCTTTCCCAGTGTTTGCTTGATAAATTCCAAGATTTCCATTTTCCGCAATAAATACTTGCTGCTTTGGTACTAATGGTTGTATCACCGTTTTATTAACCACAATGCAGGTGTTATCAGGTGTGGGTTTTACATTTTTTGCAAACACTACTGATGCTTGTAGTCCTATCAAACTGATAGCAAGCATTAATGTATATATTTTTTGCATGAGGATATTCCTTTTTCATTGGTTACCATCGCATCTTTAATCTCTTTTAGCATACTTAATCAGGATAATGAAATTCAATGATATTAATTATAGTTGTGCGTTAAATATTTTCGGTTGGGTAATTTCCGTTTGCATCAAGCGGATCAATTGGCGCAAGGGTGTTTACGTAACGGCCGTATAGATAGTAAGTCTTGCCATCTTCTTCACCAATAAATGTGCCAAAATAAATTAAATATCCAGGATTAAATTTACCACTTGCAGCGTGTTTTGCATTATTTTGGGCGTTATAAACATCAGTTATTTCTTCATCAGAAACTCGACTTGCTTGCACAGCTACAACACTGACATAACGATCTTGTTCTGCACGAGCAATGCCACCATATTGCAATTTATCATCAGTATTTTTAAGATCCCAATAGTAACCTTGAATTCCAGAAGAGTCAGGATCTGTAACACTTTCTTTTCTCAAGAAGGGTATGCCACTTTTTTTTAACTGTTCAAACGTGTCAATAGCATCTTTATTACCAGACGTAATCTCTGAAAAAGAATTTTCTGGGAATAACTCTCGTGCTATCTGGCTATCAGACTCTTGGTTTGACGGATACGTCATTGAATTTGGAATAGGAAATGGTACGGTGGGCCGACCAGCTCGTAGGGCACTTGATAGGCTTGCGACCAAAAACAAAGAAACTGTTATTAATATTTTTTTCATGAGCATGCTTTCGTGATAAAAAGCCAAGATAAAGGCTACCTTGCGATAGCCTTTATGGAGTTTATTTCTTACTGTTGTAATACTCCATGCAAGTATTCTCTTAACATGGAAAAATTATTACTGTCGTTATTAGAAAGGTACCCAATTTGTACTTTACCATCTATGTGTTGGTCTATCGATTCTTCCACATCATTAAATACATAGTTATTAATTGTAGCAGTTTTACTGCTTGGGAAGTAATTACCTTCGGTTTGATTTTCATCCGCGAAATCTTCTGAAGCTGTAAATGATAGTGGAGCATCTGTCGCAGAAGAAGTTCCTACCATTGGTGAAGAAGAACCCTTCTTTCGTTTTAGTGGTTTATCAGTTCTATTATTAACATCATGACAATCTGTTGTTTTGCCATCAGAGTCTACTGTACATACATCAGTTGCATGCATACTAACTGCTCCAACCGTCATCATCAAAGATACCATCATCAATTTAGTAATATTTTTCATACTATTTTCCTTTTTTAGATACAGATATTTTTATTGAACTAATTTTCCATATACAGAAAAAGTTGGGGATTGAAAAGCAGCAGCTTTAGGTAAAGTAAATGTTGCAATGAGTGATGTTTCTTCTGGAGCTACATTGTTTTTTTGATCTAATTGCACGCTAACATTTTCAAATTTACATACAAATGTATTATCATTTATATTTTTTAATGAAAGTTGTTGTAGTAATGGATAATATTTACCATAAACTTTAGTTGCATCTACTTGAGCTTGATTAAGAGCTGATTGATCTAAATGATCTGAAGTAAAAATAAAATAATTTTGGGTTTCTTTTCCAGGTCTGTATGTATCCGGGTCTACACCCATGCGATTTCCACCAAATGCACTTAAACTTCCAACTGTCATCATCAAAGATATCATCATAAATTTAGTAATATTTTTCATATAATTCCTTTTTTTTGTTGGTAAAATCTGAATTGATATTACCAAATTGAAACATTAGACTTCAATAGATTTTAATATTATTTCAATTAATGGTGTTTTAAAGTGGTGCAATATAATTTTTTTATTGATATATGGATGGCAAGAATAGTAAGGATAGATAGAATTATTCTGTAGTTACACGATAAAAATATTACGATTTATTTAAAAAAATTAAAGATTATATGTTGTTGAATATATTTTTTATATTATCAAATTGAAAAAAATGGTATATAATAGTTGTATCATGACATTTATATGAAACCATCTAGGTACAAGCATTTTGTGAAAAATTTTTCGCCATGATGCTGTTTGATTCAGCTGGACATCATTGTAATCTCTTGTTAGAATAAGAACATAATAAATTTGTAAAGATCTGGAGTTTAAAGGTTTTTCATGGAACACAAAGATACATTCGCACGTTACGCTATTTTTCAAATAGGTACAAACCAATATCAAGGTATTGAAGGTAAAACAATTCAAGTACAAAAACTTGAAGGTGAATTCGGTGATATCATTGAATTTGATGAAGTTTTACTAAGAAAAACATCTGACGAAGCAATCGAAATTGGACAACCATTTGTTGGTGGTGTGGTTAAAGCATCTATCGTTAAACAAATGAAAGGTCCGAAGATTATCATTTATCATTTCAGACGTCGTAAAAAAAGCCGTGTGAAAAATGGTCATCGTCAACAATTGACTATTATCCGTATCGAAGCTATCTAAGCTAAGAAAAAGATTAAAAATTTAAAAAGCCATACAGTAATGTATGGCTTTTTTCTTTATGTATACTGTCTTAACAGTCTTGAATTGTTTTCTATTGTGAAAATTGTTATTATTTATAGTGTAATATTGTTCTTCATTGTATTGAAAGTTTGTTGATGATACGGTATAAAAATAAGTTATTTTTTCTGGTAAGTGTTGTTTTGTCGAATTTTGTAGTAATTGGCTCTTCATCGACTCAAATTCAGTTGGAGAAAGATTCCGCACAAGCTATTACTGCTGATAACAATAGAGAACAATTTTTAGATGAGCAAGTTATGCAAAATCCTTATTTAGATCAAGGATTTTATTTATTGCGTAATCGTAATCTTTTAAATATTGATATTCCAAGCAGCTCTAAGTCTCCTTTATATAATTATTTTGATAAGCATATATCACATGATATTGATGATGATGCCCAGTCGCACGAGGTAAATTTTGGAGATGTCCATGGGCAAGCTTTAGATCTTGTTGTCGGCGGTTTAAAAACTCCTTTTCTTACAGATTTTGAACAATATATCAAAGACCCTGCTTTAGTTACCGATACTTCAGTTATTGAATATGTTATGGATCAAAATAATAGAGTTATTGTACAAGTAGTTCGTAAAGATTTTATTAATACACCTATAGGTGAAAAATTTAATACTAATTTTATTTTTATTCATGGTCGATTACAAGATTCTTTATTACATATAGCGGCTCAAGCAGGTAATTTAGAAATAGCTGAACAGCTACTTTCATTGGGAGTTGATGTTGACTTGCTAGGCAGACATAATAATACAGCGTTAAAGATTGCGGTAAGTCGTGATGATATTCCTATGGTTAAAAAATTACTTAGTTATCAAGCACATATATCTCCTGGCCGTAATAGCTTTGTTAATGCGTTGACTGAATTAAAATCTGCTGCCATGGTACAAGTTTTTGTCGATGATGATGCATCAAAAAATGCTGACAATCAGATTGGTACAAAGCGTAAAAGAGTAAAAAAGAATAAAGATTTTGAAAATGCTTTAAACTATACATGTAATTACCTTTTTAGTCCTTTATATACTGCTATTAAAAATCAAAATGTAGAAGTTGTTGAAACTCTTTTAAAGACAAATAAAACAAAACTAGTAGCTTTTTTAGATCCAAATAGGGCTGCTTGGTGGTCTTCAAAAAATAATATTAAAATGGTAGCGATCTTATTGAAGCATGGATTTGATAAAAATTTAAAAAATGCAGCTAAAGAAACGTTATTTTTTCAGGCTTGTAAAGATTCAAATATACCTATGATAAGGCTTTTGCAAAGCGTAGGTTGTCAGTATGTTGACCAGGCCAAGAATCAATCTGGTAAGCCTTCAAGATGGCCTTTAGATTATGCTATAGACAATTGCAATGAAAAAATTGTGCGCGAGCTTATGATGTATAATAAAAATTATGGCGTTCCATTTGATTATCTTATCGATTGTCTTGGTAAAGCTTACGCAAGCAAAATAGATCAAGATGTTGTAAATAAAATTTCGTATAAAATTTTAGATCAGTTTGTACGAGTTGAAGATATGCAAAAGGTTGAAAAAATTCTTGCTATAGATGAAATAAATTGGGACAGCTTAGTACATATGGCAGCATCAGAAAATAACATAGAAGTTGTTAAGAGGCTTATAGAAGAAAAAAAGTTGCTATTAATGTCGTTGATTCTCACAATTGCACTCTTTTACATCATGCAGTTGCTCAGAATAATTGATATTTAACTAGTTTTTTGTGAACCAAATTTTTACCAAAGAGTCTTGCCCTATATTTTCTACAAAAACTCAAGGAATTTGCAGGCCAGTGGGCCTGATGCACTATTTTTTAAACTAAAAAAGCGTAAAGTGGCCGCCGCCACCTATGTTTCCGGAGATGAGCGAAGCGATATCGTAGGATTGTACGCAACTTTTAAATTTTGTTCACACAGCCTAGTTTTTTGTTACAAGCTGGGATTGATATCGATATTGAAAATGAATTTGATGTACCTGCTAAACAGCTTGCAAAAAATTTATATATAAAAAATTTAATCAGCAATGAAGAGCGTGAAAGAAGTCTAAAAACTATTGCAAAATAGGTAACTGTTTTTTATAAAGGGAAGATTCTATTGAAATTTAGAATCTTCCCTTTATCTATTTATACATGGAGTAATTGTTTAATTTTGTGATTTTCACCAGAAACAATGAGCTTATCTTCTGCTGTAATAACATAGTTGCCGGTAACTGATAATATATTTTCACCTTGTTGCACTGCAGAACAATTTATATGATAATATTCAAATAAATTTGTTTCTTGAATGCTTTTACCTATAAAATTTTTAGGCGGATTAATTAATGCAACTGAATAGTTTGCATTAAGCCGAGCTAAATTAGTAAAGGGAAAGCTTAACGTATCTGCAAGGTCGGTTGCAGTTTCTTCTTCTGGGCATATAACTTGGTCAACGCCAATTAATCTAAATATATTTTTTTGAATTGCACCATTAGCTCGGGCAATAACTTTATATTTTGATTTTTTGCTTTTGAGCATTGCTGCAAGCAAAACTGATTGAGAAAAATCTTCTCCAATTGCAATAATGATGACATCCATTTCATCAATGCCAATAGCTTCTAACGTTTCTTCATCATGAATTTTGATACATACAGCTTGAGCTGCATAATCTTTAATTAAGTTAATATTCGATTCAAGTTGGTCAATTGCAAGTACTTCTGCACCATTTTCGTGTAATCGTTTAACGACTTGTTTTCCAAATCTGCCAAGACCAATGACGCAAAATTTCATAACTATAACTTTCGTTTAATTTATCCTAAAATAACTCGCTCTTCTGGATACGAATAATTTTTTGTATCTGATGAACTTCGCATGCCAATAATTAAGGTAAGTGCCCCAATTCGTCCTACAATCATCGTTGCAATCATAAATAATTTACCCACAGGAGTAAGCCATTTTGTCAGGCCTGTTGATATGCCATTGTTTGCAAATGCTGATATAGTTTCGAGAAATATATCCATAAATCCATAGGTATGTTCAGTAATCAAGAGACAAAATGATACAACAATAATCCATGAGCTTGCAAGCGAAATAATAGAAAGCGCTTTGTAAACTTGATCGCGTGCAATTGAACGACCTTTCATATCAATATGAGATGTTCCGTAAATTGTTGCGCGAATGACTGCAAGAAAAATTGCAAAAGCACCAGTTTTTATACCACCACCAGTTGAAGATGGTGCAGCGCCAATAAACGCTGTAGCCGCTAAAAGCAAAATTGTAGCAGGTTGAAGATAATTTATATCAACAGGTAGAAAACCAGAACTTTTTGTACCAACACCAACAAGTAACATGTTACATAAAGTTTGTAGTGCAGACATCGAGCTCAGGGTATTATTACGTTCTAAAAGCCAGAATAGTATCGTGGTAACTGCCATAGTTAAAAAAAATGTTTTGACGACAATAATTGTATTCCACGAGAGTCGAGGATGACGATTCCATTGCTTACAATATTTTAAAAATTCATGCCAGGTGACAAATCCAAGGCTTCCAAATAAAAGAAGCAATGTCGTTGTCATGCACATCAAAATATTATTGTTATATGAAATAGAATCGTGAGCAAATAATGATAAGCCTACATTGCAAAATGAAGAAATTGCATGAAAAATTGATAAGAAAATTGCACGTTTTAGGGTGTAATCATGGCGAATAATGAAAAACGTGATAATCGCACCAATAAATTCACAGGCAAATGTTAATTTTATAATAAATAACAAGATTCGCTTGGTGTCTTTAAAGCTTTGAATTGATAATATTTCACTGGCAAGAATTTGTGTATAAAGTCCAAGATCAACAAAAAGTGACATTAAGAATAAGCTCATCGTCATAAGCCCAAGGCCACCAATTTGCATGAGTATGAGCATGATACAATGCCCATAGATAGTAAAGTCTTGTAAACTGACGGTCATCATGCCAGTAACAGTTGTCAATGATGCAGAAGTGAAAAAAAGATCAAGCAAACCAATCGATTTTGTTTGGCAGACAGGCAATGCTAAGAGAATGAATCCAACACAAATCGTTACAAACAAAGATAACAGCACTGAATGGGCGGGGTAATTTTTTATAAATTGCTTTGTACGTTTTACAGCCATAACAAACCTTTATGAGTATGAATTACAGAGAGTAATAAAAAAGCGATATGTTTATTACTATAAACATATCGCTTATGAAAATTAAGCTTTTATGAATTAATCACACCATGTTCAGTTAGATACGACATAATATCAGTGATAGCAATTCTATCTTGCTTGCCTGAATCTCTATCTCGAATCGTTACACAGTTGTCATGTTCTGTATCAAAATCATAGGTAATACAGAAAGGTGTTCCAATTTCATCTTGACGACGATAACGTTTTCCAATTGATCCTGTCACATCGAATTGAATATTTGGGACTGTTTTTTTGATCGTTTTAAAAAGTGCTAGTGCAGGTTCTTCTAGCTTTTTAGTTAAAGGGAAGATTGCAAGTTTGATTGGGGCAATGTGTGGAGCAAATTTTAATACCACACGAGTTTCGCCATCCATTTCATCTTCGTAATACGCATCAAATAACAGTGTTAAGAAAAGACGATCAACACCAACTGAAGTTTCTACCACAACTGGAGTATGCGATGTTTTTGTTGCTTCATCAAATACGGCAAGATCTTTACCAGAAAATTTAGAATGTTGTGTTAAATCAAATGTCCCGCGATGCGCAATACCTTCAAGTTCTTTAAAACCAAACGGGAATTCATATTCTATATCAGTACAGCAAACACTGTAATGAGCTAATTCTTCTTTGCCGTGTGCATGGAAGCGAATTCTATCCATATTCAGGCCAAGGCTTCTATAGAACTCACGACGTTTTGCCAGCCAGAATTCAAAGTTTTCCATTGCAGATTCTTGTGAACAGAACCATTCAAGTTCCATTTGTTCAAATTCTCTTAAACGGAATAAGAACTGTTTTGGGGTGATTTCGTTACGGAAAGATTTACCAATTTGCGCAACACCAAACGGCATTTTTGCACGGTTGGTTGTCATCATATTTTTAAAGTTAATAAAAATAGTTTGTGCTGTTTCTGGACGTAGGTATGCGTGGGCTGTTCCATCAGCAACTGCACCCAGTTCAGTTTTAAACATTAAGTTAAAATTACGAACCTCTGTCCAGTTTTTAATACCGCAATCTGGGCAATTTTTATTGAGATCGATGCTGCCATCGTCTGTTCTAAAACGTTTTTTGCAATTTTTACAGTCAACCATTGGGTCATGAAAGTTGTCGATGTGTCCTGATGCTTCCCACATACGTTGTGTACCAAGTAATGATCCTTCAAGGGTGTAAATTTCACCAAGATCATTTTCGATCGAATTTCTCCATGCGCGTTTTATATTTTCACGTAATAAAAATCCAAGGTGCCCAAAATCATAGACGCCATTTAATCCGCCGTATATTTCAGCTGTTTGAAATACAAATCCTTTGCGTTTGCACAAGGATATGATTTTATCCAGTGTTGCTTGAGTTGGTTTTTGCATGATAGACCTTTTAATAAGCGTTTAAATCTACATTTATTTATGAACTACAGTATATAAGATTTATCATTTTGATGCTATTCTTTATACGTTATATAAACGTATCAAAATGTAAATTTAGGTCTTGTATGAATTTGTTTATTGGAAAAAAATATTTTAAAAAAATATCTCTTGGACTCATTTTTTTCTTCAATGTAATTGTTAGTATGGAGCAATCGTCTTTATCAATGAATCATGGAGATGAACATGTTATGCATGTTGGATCATTGATAGCTCTAGAAAAAAATATGAAATTTCCTGTTGAATATTTAGATGATCTTTTGTCTGATAGCACTGATACGCTTGGAAATATTATCACCTTTAAAGATAAATATAGTTTTTTTGTTCATGAATTTTCTCATTTGGGGCTTGGCAGTTTTGAAAATTTTTTTAAAAAGCAGGTATATAAAAAAGTTCAATTACACAACGATAAGATTATAGTGACTCCACAGCAGATAGACGATGCTGTTTGTGCAGCAGAAAGAAAGATTGTACAAGCTTATCTGCGCCATCAAGAGTATAAAAATCATATTCATGAAGTAATTCTAGATGCTATACAAGCTGGAAAAAAAGTAGATGAAGTTGGAGATGCTTTATTTGAAAATCTTACACATATTTCATTTTTACAACCTGTTATGACTGCTTATATTGATTTGTACACAAAGCTACCTTATCACTTTGATAGTCAAGATGAGCAAGATTCTGATTACGAAGATTGTTATTCTTACAACGATGAAGTAGAAGGAAGAGATCCTCTTTTTTTGAAGCATTGTCGTGTGAAAATGATAGTTTTATAGATTTTTTTATAGCGTATAAAGTTAATGTAGATTTAACTGACACATCAGATAATACCTTACTTCACCAGGCAGCAAAGTATAATAATGCAAAAGTAGCAGCATTTTTACTTGCAAAAGGTTTTGCAATGACGAATAATGATGTGTATCAATATCCTTTACATGTAGCAGCACAATATGATGCTGATCAAGTTGCATTGCAACTTTTACAATATGAAGATGATGCAAATCTTTCGGTATATAATAAAAGTCCTTTACATTATGCAATTGAATGTAATGCTGATAAAGTTGCAAAAATTTTAATTGATCATGGTGCAGATGTAAAAGATTATTTTTTAAATATTGCAGCTGAACATAATGCATATAAAATCATACCGTATCTGCTAAGAGCAAAATTTCAAAATTCTCATCAAGATATTATTCATGCATTATCAATCGCAGCTAAGCAAGATGCTAAGCAATCAGCAGAAATTTTACTTGATTCTTTAGCAACTGAGTATATACCAGTTTTTTCACAATCTTCTACTGGAATGGAGTTTTGTTTTGAAGTTGCAGACCAATCGATGAGTTATTGTAGAAAAGATGTTTTATATGCAGACCCTTTATTTTGTGCCGTATCACATAATTCAGAAAACGTTATGCAACTGTTTTTGCAGCATGAAAAAATTAATCAGCATAATTTTTTACACAAAAGTAATCTATTAGAAGTTGCTGTATCACATGATGCAGATAAAATTGTTACATTATTGATGGCAGCTGGTATGGATATTCATGTTCTTGGATATCAAAATTTAAATTTATTACAAAGAGCAGCTGAAAATACAGCTTATAAATCTATTCGGTTATTACTTCAAGCAGGTCTTCAGGTGGACAATCGCATGTTGCTTAGTTGCTTGCAACCATATTTGTCTAAGTTATCGAGTAAAGAGCAATCGTGTGCAACCAGTTTAATACGAGCAACAAATAGCTCTCCTCAACAAGTTTCTAAAAAAAGAAAATTTAAATCTTGAATTTACATGAACTTGTATGATTTTTATGAAAAATAGGCTTACTAAAAAAAGTTGAACATATTCTTGCATCATATGTACTAAAACATACAAGCCTTGTATCATATGAGCTGTCACATTATATTTTTTTAAAATGGATTCTTATGATGAAAAAAATTTTGTTATTGGTTCTTATTGCAAGTCACACTCACAACATTATGCCGATGCTGAGTGCATATGTTTGCTGTTATTCTTTTGGTTACCCAAGACCTTCAGGTGTTAGTTGTTGTGAGGTACATTGTTGTTGTGTGGGATGTGAATATTGGTGTCCAAATCAAATTCCTGCTGTAAATAACACTGATAATGATAGTATAAGCGATATTTCTTCTTGCCAAGATCTTGAAGATATAACAATTGATGGCATTGATGCCCCTCATATTGGCATGTCTCAAGAAAGGGCTTACAATGGAGTGGTATGTGTACAGCCAGATGCTCCTGCAAGCACATCACTTACCAATAATACAACTGTTGGCAATAGAGATACATTTTTGAGTGAAAAAGTTACTCAGAGCATGGTGGTACATAGTTATTCTGTAGCTAAGTCCAAGAGTTCTTCCTACAATTATTCATACCATTCTGAATCAATTGAAACGTCAAATTCTTATAGTAAGCGTACAGTTGAGCAAGTCAGTACTCCTTATGAAAATACAGAAAGAAGGTCAGCAGTTGTTTTTGTCAATGAGCCTGATCAGCAAAATCGATTGGGACTGCAACACTATAATTCAGCTTCAGGTGCCCCTATTATACATAAAATTGATTAACATAAACTGTAGAGAGCAAGCTTTCTTATAAATTATGGTATGGAATAAATGTAGCCATTTGTTGACTTAATCGTTATCCTAGGTGAAAAATAGTGACATTTTTACATTTTTAAGGAGTCTGTATGAAGTTCACTCATATAACATTTACTGCTTTACTTATCATGGTATCGGTGTTTTGTGGTTTTTCTGGGTACCTAATGTATCTCAACCATCAAGAAGTGCAACAAGCTTGTATGTATTTAGAAGATAAAGTCAAAGCGCTTGAGTCACAGCAACTATCAATACATAAACAGCAAAGTATTGATGCAAACAATTGTCCGATGGTGACGACCGCAACATCAGCTCAATTATGGGCAAATTTACAAAAGAATGTTCAGAATACTGTTGTTCAACTGTTTGTGCAAAGTGCTAATTTTAACTGGGTTGAGCCGTACAAAGTTCCTCAAATTGGAGCAGGGTTGGGTTCAGGATTCTTTATCAGTGAGCTTGGTGAAATTATTACCAATGCACACGTTGTTAATCAAGCAGCAGTTATTCATGTGCAAATTCCATCGTTTGGTAAGCACCAGTTTGAAGCTGATTTAGTTGGTATTATGCCAGAAAAAGATTTTGCCTTAATTAAAATTCGTCCAGAAGGGCTTGCACTTATTCGTTCAGTGCTTGGAAAAATTCCGTACTTACATCTTGGTGATTCTGATTTAATGCGTCGCGGTGATGAAGTTATGGCACTTGGATATCCACTTGGTCAGCAATCATTAAAAAGTACGACTGGGGTAATTAGTGGTCGTGAAGGTGGGATGATTCAGATGAGTGCACCAATCAACCCAGGAAATTCAGGTGGACCATCTATTAATACATCAGGCCAAGTTATCGGTATTAACACTGCAGGAATCGTATCAGCCCAAAACGTTGGGTACATTATTCAGATTAATGATGTTAAAGTTTTCCTTGATGAATTACGTTCTGAAAGATTAGTGCGTAAGCCATACCTTGGTATTTTGCAGTCGATGGCAACTGAAGATTTAGTAAAAAGTTTAGGTAATCCATTGCCAGGTGGGGTATACATTATTGAAGTTCTTTCAGATAGTCCATTAAATGGGCAGTTACAATCAGGTGACATGATCTACGAAATTAATGGAATTAAAATTGATCTGTATGGTGATATGACAGTGCCATGGAGTGAAGATAAAATTTCGACAGCAGAGTATGTTGCTCGTCTTGCACTTGGTGAAAAAGTAAGTTTTGTGGTGTATCGTAACGGTGTTCGTAAGCAGTTTACCTGTGACTTTGGACGTAGAAAATTAGCTCCAATTCGTCAAATGTTCCCAGGTTACGAAGCTATTGAGTACGAAATGTTTGGTGGTTTAGTTGTTATGCCATTAGCATTAAATCATATTCAACCGTTAATTCCTGTTGCATCAGGGCTTGCTAAGTTTGTTGAAGACCGTAATCAGACTGAACCAGTGCTTGTTATTACGCATGTTATGTCAAATTCTCCGGCGCAACGTTGTCGATTACCATTGACTGGATCGATCTTAAAGACAGTTGATGGTAAAAAAGTTTCAACAATTGCTGATTTACAAGATGCAATTGCTCACGCAGGTGATATAATTAAGATACAAACAACAGATAATGCAATGGTTGCACTATCGAAAAAAGATATTCTTGAAAATGAATCCCGTCTTGCTCGTACCTATGCGTACGAAATTTCAAAAGGTGTTGCAGCTATGATGGAAAAATCATTACAACAGACACCGGTGAAAGTCAGTGGGGCAAAGGTGATTCCAGCAAAAGAATTACAAAATAAAAAAAATATTGGAAACAATGGAACTCTTGGAAAATCAGGTAAGTAGAGAAAGATTAGACGTTGTGATTCATAAGCAACGTCCAGATTTAAGCCGTTCATTAATTCAGTCATGGATTAAAAATGGCATGGTGACGATTGCAGGAAAAGTAATCATTAAACCAGGACAATTAGTGGATCAAGCTGTAGCATTTACGCTGCAGCTTGACCAACCAGAATATGTAAGCAGATCTGGAGCTAAATTAAACCAGGCATTACAGGCTTTTAATGTTGATGTTGCAGGTTTAACTGCATTAGATGTTGGCTTGTCAACAGGTGGTTTTACTGATTGTTTATTACAGCATCATGCAGCAAAAGTTTTTGGTGTTGACGTTGGAACAAAGCAAGTGCATCCAAAGATAGCAGCAGACAACCGTGTGGTTGTTATGGAGCAAACTGATATCAGAAATTGCCTTGGTAAAATAGATCCAGTTGATTTTATAGCAATCGACGTTTCGTTTATTTCGGTTGTTAAAATTATTGATGTTGTTGCGCAATTATTAAAGACGCAAGGCAAAATGATTATTTTAATTAAGCCACAATTTGAAACGGTTAAAAAATCGTTAGCTCGTGGTGGAATTGTAAAAAACACCGTCTTGCGCAAGCAGATTGTTCAAGATGTTATTGCCGCGATAGAACATGCAGGATTTAAACTACAAGGTTGCGTTGAATCATTAACTATTGGTGGTGATGGCAACGTTGAGTATTTAGTTTGTTTTTCTAAAGGTAAATAACCTTTAAAATTTTGTAAGTATTAAAAAAGAGAGTCTGACTATACAAGTCAGGCTCTCTTTTTGTTTGTGATAAAAAATCTCATTGCATCTTGAAAAAAGTGCATCAGGCAGACCGGTTAGCAAATTTTCTGAGTTTTCATAGAAAACGGAGGGCAAAACTCTCTTGTGAAAATTTGGTTCACTCAACCTATATTCTATAGACTTTTTATAAGTATCTTCATCTGTAACTCATGAATAGAATTTTTAAAATTATTGAATTTTGTTGTATATATTGTGTAATATGTACAATGTATTCAATATGATAATTAATTACAAGGGAAACGCATGAAAAAACATTACATAACATTAGGGTTACTGATTTGCATCTTATCGACGTATGTAACTCAGGCAAGTGTAGATGCAAATTTGTGGTTTCCTAGTACAAATCCAGAGCATTTTCGTAATACATTTGATGGAGATACTAAAAGTTCATTGGATATTGCTGCAATTATGAATAATGAAAAGCCGCTTACTCAGATTGAAAAAGAAGTTGCGATAGACTATGCAATTATTTTTAATGGAGACATAGATTTTCAAGATGCTTTTAAAGTTTACATGATAGAAAAGTTTGGAAATCACCTTGAAAAATCTAGATTTTATGAAAAAAATTTAAAAATATTGATGTCTGATATTGAATTTAGATATGCGTATCAGACTAACTTAGAAATTTTAAAATTATCACAAAGTGATGAACAATGTACGGTCAATGCATTTCAATTATATTTTGAAATGCTTTTGTTTCAATTATTTGTACCAAATTTTTTAGATAATATAGCACATATAGAATATTCAAATAAGAACATTTCTTTGCCTCCAAGAATGTTAGTAAGTCGATTTATTCGATATTATCGCCATCACCAAGATGATCAACAAAAGTTAGCTGAAAAATTTTATCCATTACTTAAAAAAATTGATCAAGTATCTTTTGACATACTTTCAAACATGACTGAGAAAAATAAAACTTCTGAATATTTACAAATATACCAGACACAAAATTTTCAAGATTTATTACATCACATGGCTACTTCAACTCATGCTTCTACAGTTCAGGCTAATTGAATCAAATTTAAAAATATCTTATTGAGTAAAAGGTTAAAAATGAAAATACATAAAGCGATACGATATCTAGTATTTTTCGTATTATATACATCTGGCATATATGCTAGTTTGCATACAAGTTCTTGGCATCCAACAATAAGTTCTAGAAGTTTAGATGAACAGCTTTTAGATTTCAACGAAAGCTCGTTAGATTTGCAAGCAATTGAGCAGGAAAATAAAAAGTTATCACTGTCAAATGATACGTGGGAAGCATGGGATTTGAATGCAATGACTCAAGAGGCTACCAGCGATGCGGATTATCAATTATGGAATTCGTCTGTTTCATTAGATAGTTTAGAAGATAACAAAAACAGTTCTACGACAATTACGCAAGATGCTATAAAAAATGTAAATATTTTTGATGACAATGTTGAAAATTTTGAAGAGATATTTAAAGCATACGTAATAAAAAATGTTGGTGACAATTATCCCTTCGATTCAGAAAAACTTATTTTACATCCTGCTAACCGTAATAATGAAAAAAAATTACAAGTGTTGATGACTGATGATGAATTTAATTATGCAGTTCAAGCAAACATTGAAATTCTAAATTTATTAAAAAATAAGGTTTTATTCACAAAAGAAATGTTTAAATTTTATTTTGAAATGCTATTATTTCAGCTATTCGTACCAGATTTTTTAGATACAGTACATGATTTACAATATAGGTTTGATTTTATAGTAAGAATTTCTAAAAAAAATAAAAACTTTGAAATGTTTTTAGCCCCTCAGGAATTATTACGTAAATTTATTGCATATTATAATGATCACCAAGATGAGCAAGAAGAATTAGCTCAACTATTTTATCCTTTATTGAAAAAAATAAATCATATAGCTATGCAAAAATCTTTACAATATGATGCAAAAAGCAACGCTGTTTTGTATCTAAAAGAGTATTATCATAATTATCTATTTCATGATCTATTAAGTGCAATGCGTGTATTTTGTAATCAAGCTGTAGATAATCATGTTATCGAAGATCGATTTTGGTAATAAACAAAAAAGGTTATAGTATGAAGAGTAAAGTTGTTGTGATTTTTTTATTTAATTTTTTATGTATATCTGCTGCAGATGAGCAATTTTATTTGCATGATAATTTTATAGTTAATTTAGATTTTGATTCCCTAAACGACCTGAATTCAGTGTACAATGATGATGATGTATTATTGAATGATGTAAACAATTTTGATCTTATAAGTAATTGTTTTGATAATATTTTAATGAAAGACTTCATCGAAAAAATTATTGGCAAAAACGTAAAAAATGATAATAAACCAATTGAAAACCTTATAATAACTATAAATTCATGGCCTCATGTGATGTCGCCTAAAGAATTTAAAGATATTTTTACTATGATTAAAGATGTTGCAACTTCTGATATGTATGAGAATCTACCAGAACTACAATCTGCTTGCAAAAATGTAACTGAATTTATTATGAATTTTATTAATATGCCAACAAACCGTTTGCGAGCTGAGTATTTGGTTGATCATGCAGCTGCATGGCAACAATCGGTTGATACTATTCATCAGTATCTTTGATTTAGGTTGCTTGATAAAAAACTTTTATAATCTGAAAAGATCTTGTATACTTATGGTATCAAAAAATTCTCAAAAAATTACGCGCCCGTAGCTCAATTGGATAGAGTACCGGATTTCGAATCCGTCGGTTATAGGTTCGACTCCTATCGGGCGCACCAGTTTCTAGTTTTCACTGTTTTTAGCACTTCCCCAAACACTGGTTTCAGCTCCACATCGATGTTTCCATCTTTGTAAACGCAGTTCGATGTTAGCATGTCAATTACTCTTCTTTTCTTAGCAGTATTTCCTGTTTTAAATAGCTGGCCAGCATTTTGAGCAAGTTCGATGATAAAGTCTGCGTTTTCTAAATAATGTACATCAGCTTTTTTAGCTGCAAAAAGTTTATCGTTGAGATTTTCTTGTTCTGTTGACCATTCTTTTGTTTTTGTCTGCCAAAAAGCCTCACTTATTTTTCCATCAAGCTTATCAAGATACGTTTGGTCTATTCTATTTTGTAGGCGTTTAATTTGTTGTTCAAGTTCAGATATTAATGCATTATGGTATTCAATTTTATCTTTAAAACTTTCACGTAAACCTTGTAAGATGATTGTTTGAATCTCTGCTGAAATATGAATTTGATCAAATAATGAACTAAAGAGGTCGTCTATAGTTTCTTGTTTAAGATATGTTTTATTACAGTCATCATTACCCGAGCAGTGATAGTAAATGTATTTCTCTTTTTTGATTTCAGCAGTGAAGTTGCTATTACACATTCCGCATCTAATTAAATTGGTAAAAGGAAATAAACCTTTACGGGATTTACTTTTATTTGGATTGATTAAGACGTCTTGCACGCGTTGGAACATTTCTTTGCTGATCAATGCTTCGTGTGATGCATTTTCATATTTTTTGCCTTTCCAAAAAAAGACACCGGTATAAAATTCATTTTTAAAAATCGTTTCAATAGTGCTGGTATAAAAGTTCTTACCATTGCGATAAATCATACCGTCATTGATCATGGTTCTTCGTAACGTTAGCAAAGAATAGCTACCAGTACTGTACAGCTCAAACATTTGCTGAACAAAGATAGCAGCTGCAGGATCAACTTTGATAACACTTTTCCCATTTTCTTTTGCATTTATGTATCCATAAGGCGCTAAAGAAGGGTAAATTCCTTGGGCTGCTTTTTCCGTCATCCCTTTACGAACTTCTTCGCTTAGGTTGTCGACGTAATTTTTAGACATTAATGCTTTGATTCCAAAGATGAATTTTTCGTTAGAGCGTGAATCCTTGCTTAACATTCCACCTTCTTTAATGAGGTGAATTCGAACATCACAATACTCAATTAAACGATCAATTAATGCATAGTCAGTGATATTGCGTAGCAGTCTATCTGTTTTTTCTACTAAGATATGTTTAACAGATGTATCTTCAGCTAAGAAATTAAGCATCTTGTTGAACTGTGTTCGTCCTGCTTTTTTTGCAGTTTCAACATCAGTAAATTCTTTGACGATAATAAAGCCATTTTTAGTAGCGTACTCTTGCAGACATTTTAGTTGGGCAGGGATTGAATATCCTTCAACTTCTTGTTCTTTAGAAGATACACGAGCGTAGACTATTACTTTTATCATGATGTGTATTGATCGTTATTTATGATTTTCTGAGGACCCAATTTCTTTTGCATAAAGCAATCGGATTCCTTCGCAAAGAAGTGCAGATCTGTCGGTTTTATTTTTATCTCTCATGCGTTTAATGAATAACTCATCTAAAAGTTGTTCATCTTCATCAGAAATATAAATAGTCGTCTTTAGTTTGGTAGTTATTTTTTGAATTTCCATATTAGTTCTTCCATGGAAAATATAGGTTTCGTAGTAAATGTATGCTATAAGTATCTATTATTTTCATCATAGAGTCAAGCCGTCAATTGCTGTGCAGTAAACTTATTCATTAATTTTTTATGTGAAAGCAATTAAAAATAGTTGTGATAAATTATAAACCGATGTTATTAATTCATTCACAATTAATTTCAAGTCATGTAAATATAGGAACAGGGATGAAATAAAAAAACCATATTGTTTGATGAAGCAATATGGTGCGAGTAATGGGAGAAAGAATAACTTAAATATAAACAGTTAAAACTCAAGCTATCTTTACTTATGCAACAAGATAGCTTGAGTTTTAGATTCATTAAATTATTTATATTTTAACTGATTTGATATAACCAGATACTAAAACATATTATTGGTACCATCCAATCAACAATAAATAGTATCAAATCAAATTCATTTTCTATTTTATTAAATTTATGTTGTGGAAATAACAATTTTACTGTTAGTACACCCAGTACTGTTGCAATCCACGAATGCATGTTTTGATTCAAAATTTATCTCCCAATATATGAACTTTTATATAATAGGATATAGCAACACCAATCATCGCTATAGTATACAACATATACCATGGATACATGAATAAATCCTTATTTTATTATACTGGTCCTGTAGCAACGCCAACAATCAATCCACCAGCTAAACCACCGACTTTTGTAGCAACAGTTGCAGGACCCGCTGTCCATAAACACCAAATTGGTACAACTACAGGTGCAGCAGGGCCTGATAAGACTCCTACCAGACAGGTAAGTCCACCATATGCGCCTGCAACAGCACTTGCTCCCACGAAGACTCCTATGGCCGCTCCTATTGGCCCATTATGAGTTAAGTATTTACCTTGAGAAGCTAAGAAGTTATGTTGATTATCAACAGAGATAAGGAACATGATGCTTTTACCCTCATGCATTTCAACGTTGGTTATAGCAATATATTCTAGATCTTCGTTTAAAAGACAGTCGCCTTTTTTAAGATCTTTTGCACATACCCATTGATTTTCAATTGGTAGATAAAAACGTTCCATTAAACCTGTAGTCATTGAAATATTATCTTGAGTGGTGATATTCATTGTTGCATCTACCATAAAAGCACAGACACCCTTAATCGGATTTATTTCAGGTTCAAGATTGTTATTATAAGAAACAACTTCATCACCGACTTGTAACTCTTTGATTGATTTTAAACGACCACTTGAAGTTGTAACTAAAGTATTACCATCAAATCCGCTTGCATTCATACAAGTAAAATTTAAAAAACATAGCAATGCAAAGGCATTAACTTTAAAACTATTTTTTATAAGCATAAGGTAGACATGCTGTATCATAAAAACATTCCCAACGGTAAAAAATAAATTGTTGTTTTCTCCTTTTTACTACTCTCTTTAAAATACGTTGTTATTTTGCCCCTTCAACTGTTACGAAATTATACTATCGTATTTCAAGGTGAACCTATTTTAACAATAAGTCAAATGTAAAAACCTCTATAACATGCTGTCAATCGACATTGTAATTTCAATGCGTAACAAATTTAATTGAGCTCGAAGAAATCATTTCTCTTATGCATTATTGCTTGTTTGTTGCATACAATGATGAATTTATTGCTCGTATAAATGATTCAGTAGGTTTATTAAGCACAGCAATAAGTCATATTTTTAATGTAACGTAACAAATTCAATAGTATAAGAGAAAACATTGCGCTACAAATCAGCCTGAATTCATGCTTATTTGTAATCTTAAAAAAATGACATATTTTTATAAAGTTTTTCGAAATTAGAAACAATCATCAGAAGATTTCGAGAAATTATTTTCATATTGATAATGGATATTTAAAAACAAGACTCTATCAACCATTTGTTATTAATTGACAAATGAGCTAAGGTTTCAACTAGACATTGTTTGAGTTTTTTCACACATCAAGCTGTTCTTAATTAAAAGTTATCGATAGGGAAATTATGAATAAAAAGTTCATGGGTATATTATCTGGAATGTTACTATTGACGTCATTTGTATCTGCAGAAAACGGTTATTTAAAACAAAAGCGAGATCAACAAGCAGCTGAAGTTTTAAAGAATAACAATTATGACCTATATCAAGCAACTTCAAAAAATGATCTTGCAAAAATATCTTCATTAATTCGAGGTTTTGGAGCAAATGTTAATTATATATATCTTAATGGTCATCATGCTACATCTTCATTGCATATAGCTGTTCAATCAAATTTTATAGAGGCTGTTAAATTACTTGTTGAATGTGGCGCTAATATTAATATAAAAGATTCAAACCAGATGACTCCATTATATGAAGCAAAGTCTAAGGAGATGATACAGGTTTTAATTGATTTGAAAGCGGATGTGAATTGTAAGGAGCAACAAGGACTAACTCCATTGCATTATTTATCATCTTGTGGTCATCAAGATCAATTAGAAATGATTCGACTGTTAGTTAGAGCAGGATCTGATATAAATTGTCGATCCGGAGGTAATTCATATCGTGGACCTTGGAATGGATTAACACCATTACATCGATGTCATTCAGACATGAAAGTTATTCAATTGCTTATTGATTTAGGAGCTGACCTAAATAGTAGGGATTGCGAAGGTAATACTTCATTGCATAATGCTGGTATAGAAAAAGCACGTATTTTGATTAATAATAAAGCTAATGTAAATAGTCAAAACAACAAGGGACAAACTCCATTGCATTTAGTTGCAAGTATTAATCATTATGCAATGGGTGCAGTTGATGCAATATCACATGCTCAATTATTGATCAAATCGGGTGCAAATATAAATGCTAAAGATGTTAATGATAAAACCCCTTTTCAATATGCACAAACAGAAGAGATGCGAAATTTGTTAAATAAAAAAATAGATAATAAGTAGGCGCCTTTTTGGTTTCTACTACATTCATAATAAGGAAAATTATGACAAAATTAATTAATATGCGATCAATTATATTTGTCGCAATAATTTGTTTGAATATTGTACCTCAAATACAAACCCGATTTCATACAAGTCGTCGTTCAGGTGATGTTATATATACAGATACTGATCATGGGATGTATACAACTTATAGATCTGGTGATTGTGATTATGTTAATGGACCAAATGGTTATTCTGGAACGGGTCGTCACGTAGGTGATACTTATTATTATAGCGATGGATATGTATCAAAAAATGGAGGATATATTAAAGAAAACGTTGGATACTCCACGAGTCGTCGAGTCGATAACTCTAATTATGAATATAATCAGCTCAGTTCATATGCATCTCCCAGCAAAAAAAGGTCGTATTTTAGGTGATTTTTATTATTATAATTATTAATTATCTAGCTAAACAAGATAATAAGTAGGTACTGAGAGGTTAAATCTTCTTGGTCCTACTATTTTTTTAGCGATTGGATGGTTAACATTATAATATCTATACTTATTTATCTATAACTGATTTTTTGTTTTAAACTACTATCGTCATTTAATCAAATGTAAAAGGAGCAAACATGATAGAAAATAAAATGATTAATAATAACACAAAAGAAGCTATCAAGTCCAAAAAAACACCTGGTCCTAAGAAGAGTAAAACGATGTTAGAATCTGATCATACAAATGAAGTAAAACAGCTTGTTTATGGTGAGTTTTTTAATTTACAGACCATGCAAGTTCATTTCGAAACAAACACCTTTATTGAAGAAGAAACTAAAAAACTTAAAGAGTGGGCTGCGTTAGATACATCTTTGAGGCTTAATGATTTTATTGATGAGCAAGGATATTCTCCAAATGTATTTCGTGGTTGGTGTGTTAAATATCCTTTGCTTGAGCTTGCAAGAGATTTTGCATTACGACGCATTGGTGGTCGAAGAGAAAATGGTGCAATGTTTCGTAAATTTGCTGAATCGACTGTTCATAGAACTTTAGGACATTATGATGAAATTTGGCGTGAAGAAACTGCACTACTTCATCAAATGAAAGACGATAAAAACAATGGTCCTGGCAATATAACTGTTGTAATGGAAAGTTTTTCAAGACTGCCTGGACCTGATGCTCCGTGTGTGCTTAAAGATTTAGAGTTACAAGGACAAATTTCAAGTAGAACACCGGAGAACGTTGCCGGAAAAATACATCAATCGACTGGAAAAAACATTGGAAGTCATTATTAAAATCATTTTAAAGTCATACTAAAAGAATTACCTTGATTATATGCCTGAATAATTTCATTGAAAGATTTGAAATGCATTGATAATGTTCTCAACTTAAAATATGGCTCAACAAAGATGTTTGATACGTAATTTGCATAAAAGTTGAAAGATTGAACATTCTGAATATCTCTTGAAGTCTTGATAAGAGAGCTATCTATGTCAATCTTTCAACCTGTACAACAAAATGTAATAAAACAAGCCTGCAATCAATAATTTTGTAGTGTCAGCACTGCTTCAATTACCCTTCAACTTTATCAGTTAAAAAATATTGCGATTTCTTTTTTGGTTTAAGTTCTCGATATTCAATGAGTCCCTGATCTATTAACATAGATAAAACTTTTTCATATTCTTCTCCGCCAAAATCTAACTGTTTGGATGTTACAATTTCTTGCCAAGTAACTGGTCTGTTAAACTTTTTAATGCGAGAGCAAATCCATTCAAAAACTTTGCGGCACTTACCTTGAAATTGGGATTCTCCAAGCTCTTTCTGTAATAATAATTTTGTTGATTCTATTGCAGGTTTTAAAAAATTATCTGCCATCAAAATGGCAATATTATCAATTTCGTGAGCATCTGCATCAATAAACAATTGCATGATCATTGCAATCTTAAGATACGTAGGACTCCATCGTTTTAAATATGGCTGTAAAATTTCTTGAGCCGATTCATCATACTGCAAAGCTTGCTGATACATTGATTTATGAATTTCAGTAAATTGTTTCTGAGCTTCGGGCGTTAACGTGTATTCTTTTTTATCAGATACTTTTTCTAAAATTGACTTCAGTCGATCATGAAATGCAACTTCAACAAAACTTAAATCGTCGTCTGTTTTTTCTGGTAAAGCAGCAGGGATTTCATCTTGATGAGAAGGCATCATAATCAAAAACCGTGCAAAAAAACCACTTGAAATATCTGTTGGCTTTAGATTGGCAGTGATCCATGTCATCGTTGAAACGCCGCAAATAGAAACGAATGGCTGATGAATAATACAATCACCTTGTGTCTTAGTCTTGTATCGAAAAGATAAAGGGACATCATAAAAATCCGTGAGGATTGGCTTAAAGTCTTGATTATGATTTTTCTCCAAATTGCTTAACCAGCCACCAAATTCAGAGGAGTAAATAGTGCCGCAATGCCCCTGTGATAAGTACTCAAGAAAAGACTCAGAAGTTAACTTAGTTGGCAAAACAACATTTTGTCGCGATACATTTAAAATAGCTTGTGCATCAGCTGCATCATCTTTCATGATTTTCATTTGTTGTAACAATTTACTTTCTTGAGCCCTTGCTATAAAAGATCCTTTGTTTAATGCAGTGGTTTTGAATGAACCAGATTTAGCAATACACAAGATCCATAAATTTGGATACAAAACCTGGAAATATTCATTTTTAGGAATAGATACCTTCGTGCCCAAATATCCTGATACCATAGAAAGCACAGAAGATGCTATCATAATTGGATGCGCCTTTGTTGTCATACTTAACGCTTGAACATATTCTTTGAATATTGGTGGCAAAACATCAATTTTAAAACTATCACAAGGTTGTTTATCTTTTGCAAAGTATGATTCAGCAATTGTTTTTTGATTACATGGCTCATCATACTTTATTTGAGCTAAATGTTGTCGAACAACTTCTATACCACACGCTACATGAAGATCATTAAAATCTGTATACTTCTTCAAATTAAAACCAAGCGGGAATTCCGGCGTAATAACCGTGCAATTATATTGGCTTGCTACTAATGTAGCTTTATTTCGACCAATATCATCTCCGTCAGCTGCAATAACAAATGCTGTGTTCGGGTATTGCTGCCTGAAAACTTCAATGACAGCTATAATATTGCCTGCATCAAAACAAATTACGATTGGTTCGTTTGTTGCTTCAAAAATGCTTGCGCATGTTGCATATCCTTCTCCAAAAAAAATCCTGGGCACCGAATCAGTTAACTTACCAATAAAATGGAAGTTTCCTCTTTTTTCAGCATCCTTGAAGAATCGCTTTTGAAAGCCTTGCTCATCATGATAAATATATTGCAATGATCGTAAATGCCCTTTCATATTAATAAGTGGAATTACCATGAAAGCTTGTTTGCTTTTAGGATGCAATCCATATCTTATTCCCTCGTATTGTTGTATTCCTTTATGCCGTTCATAACGAGAGCATTCATCTGATAACGGTTGTACCGAATACAAATTCCAAGCTTTTTGAGCTGCAACAGCTGCCTGATTTTGCTCTTCGCGCATTTTCTGATCGGCATCTAATTTGTTACGACGCGCAATGTCTTTAAAATCGGCAATATCTTCTTGTGAGAGTGAATTATGTTGTTGATCAAATGATCGATAAGTGCAAGTTATACCCTCACTCCAAGATCCAAATGTTACCGTCAAACCTGGATATCCCTTATGAGAAATCATTTCATGCGCAATATACCATTCATCTTTTTTATTTTGCTTACCATCCGATGAGTATCGATGAATTTTGCCATCAGCTATAAAATCACCATCAAACGATAGTTCTTGGTCCGCCATATAGGATCGACAATTTTCAATAAAATTGTTAGTATGAGTCATATTAATTCCTGTATTGTAAAAGACTATCAAATCCAACAATGATGGTCTTTTCTTTTAATTTGTATCTATTACTATCTCTTGGTATTTTTTGATCACAGCGAGTTCTACTTGTTGAGCTACCTCCTTGTTTATGGGGTAGAAGAAATTTAAATTTTGACGAGTGTTTTTGCGCGTAGGGTAGGTAAGGCGGTATCCGCCTTCAGGTCGCGTAAATATTGCAATTGATCCAAGGTAAAAGGCATTTGCAACAATTACACTTGCAAAGCCCACCATTCCATTTTTTGATTCTATCGGTACGATTTGAATTTCATTTATTGATATCATCACGACTCCATGTTTTTACAGGTTCTTGAAGTTTGAGATCAATCAGCGCGACAAAGAAGTCAGTAAGCTGTTTGGCCTCATCTTGTGATAGAGGGCCAGGTTGGCGAGGCTGCTGAATATGAGTTGTTAAAGTGATATGTTTTTTTATCTTCATAGAAAAAGTCTATGAAAGAGAAAGGAGCGCCGTTGGAGCGCTCCAGGGATTGAAGTAAAAGTTATTTATGAAAAAATATTATTTCACTTGCAATGATGGATTTAACCAGAGCTTTTGAATGACGTTATCTTTTGGTGTGGTTTTTTGAAAAGTTGATAGCAAGCCGATTTTTTTAAGTTCTTTATTTACGGATTTGTAGGTATTATTTAATTGATCTTTTTGTTGCCCGTCTAACTCTTCTTCTACTGACAACTGTTCAATTTTCTTCCATAACAATTTATCAGTAATCGTTTCGTGTGGATTTTTTGCAAATACTTTAATAAATCTTCCCGTGCGATCCTGTGTAGAAAATGATTTTTCACCAATACTTGATTTTACAATGATGGTTGTTCCTTTTGATATAAATGATATCCAATTTGATATATCTGGTTCTGAAAATAACCTTGGTTTAATAAATTCCCATACGCGATCTACGCAAACTTTACATTCTTCTATGTCAACTTCATGCGCAAGAGCTTCAGCTGTTGTATTTGTTTGTATTGCTAGATCAAAATTGAAAGCATCTTTCTTTTTGTATGCAATTATTTCTTCTTCTAAATTGTATATTCTGGAGGGTCTTTTTCTAATGTCATAACATAGAGCATATTTTGTAGTTAAATAATGAAAGCTATAAAAGACAGTTGTTGTTTGATTGCGCTCAAATATGTTAAATTCTATGTACCAATCGGATAAGTCTTTAGAATATACAAATACAATTTTTCCGGCGTTGTTAGAAATTATTAGATGCGGTAGCACGTCAGAATGATCTACATATTCATCCACCTTATGTTTAATAGCAAGAGGATTTGCGATAGTTATTTGGGATGCTTGGAAATACATATGATCATATGAAATTTCTGTAATAGCGCTTCTTAATAATTGTTCTAACTGATCAACAAGAGTGTAACTTCCTGGAATGTTATTTTTTATGACCGCATCATATTTTAGTAAATAAGGAGATAACCTTGGGAATTTTAGTGCATGTGATCGCAGAGTTTGGGCTACTTGATTTAAAGTATGAAGAACTTTATCGTTTGCTATTCGTAATGGTATGAAATATTCTTTTCCTTCATTTGCAATATCTTGACGAATGTCATGGAGTACTTCATTTTCATATAATTCTTTACCAAATTCACCTATGGCTATAGGCAAGTAATTTTTAGGGCAGGATACTTTATTGCTACGATTTACAATTGCTTCTAATTTATCATGTGGATTTTTTGATTTTTGATTTTTCATGATTACTTTCTCAGGAATAATTTATATTTATCGATTTTATCATATTATCCGACATGAGTCTCATGCTTTTTTAATCAGCTAAAAATTCTATGTAAAGTTGTTTGTAGGATATTTATTGTCAAAATCATAGTTAAAAATAATTTCTGGTAGACATGACTATTACACTTCTGTATTATGATTTAAAATAGGTAGTTTTTCAAAATGTTTTCTATTTGGATGTGTTGATTTGGTCGATCATCTCAGATAGAATTCATTTTTGCTGAATAATCAATCTAGATTGTATTATCAGGTAATGAAGCACAATTATATTGTGAGTCAATCTGTTTAATTTTTATATACGTTCTTAAAATCATGTTCAAAAATATTCAAGTTCATCGTGGTCTTGTAAGAATTTCAAGTTGCCATAGTCTAAACTGGGGCAAAGTTGTAAAAAAAGTTCTTTTTTATTCAATTTTTATTTTATTTCATCAAAGATCAATGACATCAGAAGAAGTTGTAGCTGGGACACTTACAGAAGTTGCAACGAAAACATTTATTCAAGTTTCAGAGGCTGTAGCACCTGCCTTGGAGGTTGCTTCTTGTATTAACGCAGGAATTCAAATCTATTCTGCAGGCAAAGATATAAAATCATATGCTTTTCCAAATGATAAAGAACGAGAGTTAGCTCGTGCTGTAAGTGAAAAAATACACTTAGCTAAAGCACAAAAAAATTTTAGGTTATGTCTAAAAAACATTAAATTAAATTCTGAAATTAGTTCATTAGGTTATCCAACAGTTTGTGAACAAACTGTCAAGATGCTGATGTTATGTGGCGGTGAAGACGAAATAGATAGAATGACAAAAGTTTTTAATAATATGAAGAAAGGACAAATTTAAAAAACTTAACTTAATAAGCAGTTAATTTCAGATGTTACCAGTAAATATAATATTTCAAATGTTACAGTAGGGCTTTTTAGATGTATAAAAAAATTATGTTAAGTCTCTTGTTTATACCTTGTATGGTTCTTAGCAAGAGTGATAAAGACTGTCAGATAGAACAATTAAAAAATACACAGCATGATAAAGAAAAAGAAATTGCATTAATAATTAAAGCAATTGATGAAAAAGAAAATTTGATAGATTCGATTTTTTTAAGAATTCAAAATATTGTACCACATGTTATTAAACATCTAGACGAAGAACAGATACAATCTCTTGATGAAGAATTAGATTTTTTTCAATCTAGTTTGCAAGATGCTCTTATTCATCAAAAATCTCTTGAATCTTTATTGAGCCATAATTTTATTGATAGAGATAACGATAGTGGGCTAAAGCTTAAAAGAATAAAATATTTAATAACTAGATATACATTAGAATATACACGCCTGAACAAGCTTATTCAAAAATATGAGCAATGCTTACAAAAATGGTTTGTGATTGATTATCAATTAAATGAATTACAAAAATAAAAATGATTTCAATTGAGAAAATATTATTTATGCAAAATTATAAAAAAATTATTATTATTTTAATCCTTATTTCTTCTCGAATTCAATGTGAATCTTGGTTTGGAGGTGTAGGTAAAGAAACTGCTAAAATATTAGCTCCTGTAGCAGTAGATGCAGCTAAAGGAGTAGGAGTAGAAGCAGTTCAAGCATTGGCACCTGCAGTCGCTGATGCAGCTAAATCATTAGGCTCTGATGGAGCAATAGCAATAGCAAATAGTAATTTAGCAATTGCCAAAGAAGTTATGCCATACGTAGGACCAGCAATGGTAGCGGCAACTGTAGTTGCAGGAGTAGGCGTTGCAGCTTATAGTGTCACTCAGTTACAACCTGTTATAAAAGACACCTGTGAAATTTTTTATCCAACAGACAAACAAATAGAGGAAAATACAGCCGCTCGTGAACGAACAGCTTTTTATGAAGCAAGAGCAAATTTAAGAAAATGTTTCATGGATAGTAAAACAAAAGATAAAAGAAATAATGCAGGTTATCCAACCATCTGTGAAGAGACAGTGAAGATGCTTATCATGTGTGGTGGTGAAAGTGAAGCAGAGAGAATGATAGCTGGTTTTAATAAATATTGGAATTAAATATGTTCAAAAAATTGTTTTTATGTTTGCTGTTAACTACTAATTTGTATCCAGTGTCGCAAGCAGATAATGATAAATACTCACCAGTGGTAATAACAGCAATGATTCTAGGTGCTGGAATAATAGCCTTAGATTTATATGCATTTGCAAATTCAACAATATTAGAAGAATTAATATCTGGTAATGATGAGGCTGTCGGTAAAGTTTTAGTTAAAATAATAACAACTATTACTGCTTCCATGGGAGTTCTTGCTATTCCTGAGTTATATCCTATATCAAAAGAAATATATGAATATACTTTTCCAACGGAAGAACAAAAAGCTATTGATAAAGCTGAAGCAGCTGCTGCAATTGAAAATATAAATTTTATTGACGCAAAAGTTAAACTTAGAAACTGTTTAATGAACAGTAAATCTAATTGCGAAAAAAATACCTCGGGTTGCCCAACAGACTGTGAAGAGTTGGCTCAAAATATGATAGCACTTGGTCACCAAGATGAAGTTAATAGAATGACAAAAGCATTGAATGCATGCGGACAATAATTATGTTTAAGTTATTATTACTTTTATTATTGAGTGCGAATTTATCTGCTCTGGATAATGATCCATCAAATAGTATGCTTCCGACAACCACAACAATAATTATATATGGTGTGGGGGGAACTGTTGTTGTAGTTGGTGGAGTGATTGCAGCACCACTCGTGTTACCTGCTGGAACTATTGTTATTATACAAACAGCTGCCGCTACAGTAGGAACTCAGATTCTTGCAGCGGGAACTTATGTAATTAGTAATTTATCTGTTTATAGTTGGATAAGTATTGGAGTATCAGGGGCTAGAACTGTTAGGCCATATATTATTCAAACTCTTGAGGAAGAATTAGTTCAATTGATTAAAGATGAAGCAGCGGAATTACTTGAAGAAAAAACTCAATTAAGTAAGTGTCTTTTGAAAAACAAGGTAAATTCACAACGAGATAGTTCGGGTTGCCCATTGGCCTGTCAAGATACAGCTTATGCATTTGCTTTAATTGCAGGGCAAGAGGAACTAGATCGAGTAATTAAAAGCTTACAATAATATTCATACATTATGGCGCCGATACGAATTGTTTAATTGCAAACATCGTGCCGGCGTCTATTATTAAGTTGCGGAAATAATCCGATAGGGCGCACCAGTTTCTAATTTTCACTGTTTTTAGCACTTCCCGAAACACTGATCCCATCTCAACTTAGGTATGAATTTTTCAGCATGAATAAGCGCTTTGAATCGCAGCATGACCTTGAAAGTAAACTCGATAAATTTTTACTGATTTCTACAACAACATTCGACCTCATCAAAATCTAGGGCTTTTGATGCCTTGTCAATTTATTGAGAAACTAATATAGAGGTCCATGGGTGCCATATGTGCAGAACGAGGTCAGCCATTTGAGATAGCATGAAATTCATGATATTTTTTTAAAGATTATATTTTAATATTCTAAATGAAAGCTATATAATGAAAAGCTTAAATAAAATACTATTTTTTAGTTTTCTCATGTCACAAGGTATTGCACAAGCTTCTCTTGATACTTTAAGCGGACAACTTGCAAACCATTTTATTGGTATAACTCGAAGTTATGCTATAAAGAACACTGAATGCTCGCTAGAAAATACTTCTGTAGAATCAAAAGATTATTATTCTTTAAAGGCTTTAAATTCTCCAGAAAGTGCTGAGTTTAAAAGCTCATATGAAAAATTAAAAATACAAAGTTATTATAATAACGCAACGCGTTATGCACAAAGCCTTGAAAAAGAACGAAACGGTATAAAATCTATTGCTTCTAAGCCATTAATTTTTGTCTGCTTACCAGCATTACTTTTTTTCAGGTTACCTCAAAATAAACTTGAACAACAATATAAAGAAGCTATGGAATCAAACAAAGACATTACAAGCAATGATCAAATAGTAGAGCTTTATCAAAGAAATCCAAAATTATATCATTCTTATATTGATACTTGTCATAAAGCTACAATAGAATTTAACAACGAATATAATGCTTGTTCAAATAGAATACATGCAACGATTTTATTTGGAGTTGTTGCTGCTTGCGCATACCCTTTTCTTAAATAAATCTTTATAAGAGTTTATTCGAAAATTAAATAGATAGAGCATCTCCTTTTGTTTGTCAGCTAAAATAGCTGTTGAAAACAAACCAAAAGGAGATGCTCTTATGTTAAAATAGCATAAAAATTATTGTATTTGCATTTGCTTTGATTGCAGGAGAAGATGAATTTAATAAAAGTAATTAAAAGCTTACAATATTAGTTATTAAAATTATGGCGCCGATACGAATTGTTTCATTGTAAACATCGTGCCGGCGTCTATTATTTAGTTGCTAAAATAGTCCGATAGTGCGTACCAGAATAATAAAGATTTTATATCTTTTTGACAAACTCAGATTTCAAACCCATCTTCCCAAATCCATCAATTTTGCAATCAATATCATGATCTTCATCGACCAACTGTATATTTTTTACTTTTGTACCAGCTTTTATAACCGATGAGCTTCCTTTTATTTTAAGATCTTTGATCAGGGCTACGCAGTCACCATTATTCAAGATGTTTCCATTGGCATCTTTGACAATTTTTTTATGTTCAGCTTTGTCACTTTTTGCTTCTTGACTCCATGCATGACCACATTCTGGGCACATGAAAATCCCATTATCTTCATACGTATACTCTGAACTGCATTGTGGGCACTTTGGTAGATTCATCATTATTTCTCCTCATTCTTGTTTAGTTTATTCTTTATGCATCGCAACAATGTATGATTTTAATAGTATCATCATTGAAATTAATATTCTATCTTGTCGACCAAATTTTATATATTACAACATGCATTTCTATGAACATGTATAATAAAAAACCTATGTTATATTCAAACAGTTGTCTCTTGCATAAATTTCTTACACCGCTCTTGACATTCCCATGTTGTTCTCTATTGTGTGAATAAAATTATTACTCCCTAAACTTTTTTGAAGGAATATATGCAAAATTATTATAAGTTTTTGTTACAAAAATTGCCTATATTTTTATTCTTTATGCAAATGACCGTGATTGCACAATGTTCAGATTTGCAACGTTGGCATCCTACCTTTGGGGTCCAATCAGGAATTGCAGCTCTTGGTAAAGCTGGTGTCGATCAGGATTTTCCTATTGATGCAACTTCTGACCAATTTTATATTTATAATTACGATGGAACTACAAAAATTCCATTTTTATATGGTGGCTTTGTAGGCATTGAATGGCGTGGGGATACAGACTGGAGATTTCAGCTGCAGATTGATTATAATCAGTCATCAGATTTTGCTACTGGAGGAACATTAACACAAGGTATTGATGCAGCTTCACAAGAGACCTATGCTTTTGATTATACGATGCAATTTAGACAGTTATTAGGTTTGGTGAAAGTAGAATATGCTCGCTGGAACATAGTTTCACCATACTTCATGTTTGGTTTAGGATCTTCATTTAATTCTGCACGAGATTTTGCAACAACTGTTCCTGTAACTCTTGCAACAACAAGAATGTATGAAAATCAAGTAAGTAAGTCAGTCAGTTTTGCGTTAGGTGCTGGTTTTAATATTCATGTTATGGATCAAGTTTGTTTCAGCTTTGGATACCGATTTGCTAATGTAGGTACCATTGGATTAGGCGATTCTACCGTTGATGGTATTGCTGTAACGGGAACTTTGTCTCAAAAATCTTTATATGCAAATGAATTTGTTGTGCAATTATCAGCACTGTTTTAGGAAAGATATTATGATGAATATAAAAAAAATAGTATGTAGTTTTCTTTTGCTTGCATCAGGGAATTTTTTTGCATCAGTTGGTCCTATTTTGTCGATTGTACCAAAAGAAGGTACAACATTACCCACAAGTATGCTTCCTGGTTACAATGTACAAGCCTATTATACGGTGACAAATCGAACCCGTAAAAATTTACAAAATCTATATGTTGCCAATTTGCCAAGCAATGTGGAGCAAATTACAACGGGAGGATTATACCCGGATAGTTTAGGAGCTGTTTTTAATTTAGCTCCTGGAGCAAGTGGAACTTTAGAATTAAATATTTCTGGCCCTACTCAAAACAGTGCTACAAAATATTTATTTATAGCAACTTCAGGGGGTACTTCAGGATCAGGGACTGCATATCCTTTGCAAGTTGTTGAATCAGCATGGCTCCCAATTAGCGTATCGTATGAAATTATTTATACTGCAGATGTTGCTGATAATCCAAGTGCTTTTGTACAAGCGTATAAAGAAGGTGGAACAAATCCTATCACTGAACAACAATGGCAAGATTATGATCCACCAACTGGCTACACAAAAAATACAACTCGTTATTTACAATTTCAAGAGTCAATGTATATTACATCGCCAGGTTACCCAAATGGTGTAACCACGTATATAGAAACTGAAGATGGATACACGTGGGGATTAATTTCAAATGTGGTCAATGCGATGTGGCCATATTCAATTTCAATGTATCCAGGTACGGACGATGACCCATTTTTGGCTGGCAATATTGTGACAGCGCCTGTTGCAGGTGGCCTAAAAGTAACTGCAAATTATAAAGCACAGCAAATGAAATTTTATGCCTGTGAAAATGGCGTTGCGCCAGGAACTCCTGGAGCGGTACCGATATTACGATATTTTATTATTGATCCATGGGGTAATAAATATATTATGCATGCATCAGATTATTCGACTCCAAGCGCGGTTACAGCAGCATTTGAAGCAGCTGTATTACCAACTGGATGGACTAAGTCACCAGAATATTTAACAGAAGATTTCATTTTATACCCAGCTCAAGGTGTTGGTAATACGTATGAATATAACTTAGTTCGTGATAATCAGAATAATACGTACCACCAAATGTATTGGAGTCCTACAGGGGCAACAACCGTTACTTCACAAGTTCAAGGTACTGGCATGCCTATTTGGGGTGGTTTATCTAATGATTCCTTAACCATTAATAATGGATTTAATAATGTTGTGTATGGCGGTGGTGGAGTAAATCAGTTTATTTTTCCTATTCTTGATAATGCAGATAATAGTAATATAGGTACAAATACTATCATGGGATTTAATCCTGCTGGAGGAGATACACTCAATTTTCAAGGTGCAACTTACACCTATTTATTGACTCCCATAGGTGTTCAAATTTCAGTTGGACAAGTTGGCCTTAAGGTTATATTATCAGGGATTTTTACCTTTGAAACTGACTGGGTTATTGAAAGTTAATTTCTCGTAGATACTTTTAAAAGCCAAGCAAGAATCTATTATTTCTTGCTTGGTTTTTTGTTTATCATAATTTAAAGTATACAAAGATTGCATGGTAACCATGAGTATCTATTGTATCCTATAAAGCTTTCGTGCAATATCCTTATTTATATTTTTGTAGGAATATATTTTATATTACTGCACTTTTTGTTTCTGATAGAATTGTAATATGCAGAAACTTATTTAAATAAAAGGTTTCTGCAGTTTTTTATCTATGTCGTTTATAAAAATCTTACTCATAACTGGAATAAGTATGCAAAATGCAATCAGACTATTTTTTATTATTTTTATTGGGTTGCAATCAATGTTGTGTCATGCAGCAATGCAAGCGTCATACCAGTCTGAAGAATTTATTGTACATCGATATGTTCCTAAACTTTCGCAATTAGCAGGAGCACAATTTGCTGTACATCTCAAGAATATGATTGATAAAGATGTGCAGGAAGATGATCCTTTGTTTCAAAAAAATTATAGTATTATGTCTTCATTTATTGCATTGAACTTGCACATGCAATAAATGAAGACATATATACGCTTGATGGAGAGCTTTTAGTAAGACGTGGACAACTGCTTATAGATGCAGCAATAAAAAATAATATTCACATGGTATCATTATTACTTAACGCTGGCGTCGATGTTAATGCACAAGATGATGAAGGTTGGACGGCGCTCCATCACGCTGTTGAAAAAAATATGATTGAGCTTACGGCTCTATTATTACAACAGCCTGCAATAGATGTTACTATGAAAAGACGGTGGGGGGACACTCCTTTGCATATAGCTGCTCGTGAAGATTTAAGTGGAAAGCTTGTCGCAATGCTTTTGCAAGCGGGTGCGCATTATAATAGTAAAACTAAAAGTGGTGGATCTACCCCTCTTTCAAATGCTATACATCATAAAAATATAGAGGCTACCAGGTTATTAATTGCTGTAGGTGCAAATGTTAATATTAATCATTATTCTTTTTTAGATTATTGCACGAAATATCAAGGGTACCATGATAATAGATTAGAAGTAGCTCAGCTTTTATTACGAGCTGGAATCATCGTAGATCGGGTTGAAAAAACTGATGGTCGTTATATTGATATGACCCCTTTAAAGTATGCCATTGTTGGCAATGATCATGAAATGGTTGCATTACTTGCTCATTATGGTGCAGATGTCAATGCAGTTATCAAATATAAAGGTAGAGAACATCTTAATCAAAATATATTGTTTTATGCAATTAATCAGGGCTATCTAGAAATGGTTAAAACTCTCCTGAAATTTGGAGTAGTTGTAGATACCATAAAGAGTAAAAAACAACGTTTTATTGATATGACTGAATTGCAATTAGCAGTAGGTGTTAAGGATCTTGAGTCAGCTTCCTTACTGATTGCCTATGGAGCTAATCCACATGCACTATTAAAAATAGAACAAGGTGATAAGATACGTGAAATTTCTACATTAGGCTTAGCTATTTTAGTAAAAAGTGTAGCTGCTGTCGATCTTCTTTATAGGGCTGGAGTAGCTTTAGATGGTATAAAAATATCTGATCAATACATCATCGATGTTTCTGGACTAGGATTTCCTCGAGCAGGTGATGACAAAGAAATGATTTCAATTCTTACTTCTGGTGGCGCGCAAATTTCTACAAGCAATGGACCTTTGAAATTAAATTTCACTTCTATTTTTTATAAGATTTTTTCTAAAAGAGGGTGATTTTTGATGACTATATAGTATAATGTATTCATATAGAATAATTTTTATAATGTTTCTATACTATTTTTTATCAATTTTTATAAAGTTTTATTATGGTAGCTTTTAAAATTCTTCAAAACATTTTTAATTTTTTGATTATAACAAATTTACAGTCATTTATTTATACAGCGCAAGAAAGATTATTTTGTACTCATGACGCTAAGTCTTTAGTTGAACAACATGATAACAACAAAAAATGCTTTCTTTTTCAAAATGTACATGACCAATGTAATTCTGTTGATACAAATAGAAAATTTTTATGTAATCAAAATGAAGTAATTAATTTGATGCATATAAACTCTGAAAATGCTCGATCTTTAGATGGAGTTACTTTCGATATTCCATTGAATTTTCAGCAAGATCTATCACTGCAAGATGAAAAACAGGCAATTATTTCTATTATTTTGATAAATTATAAAGGATGTAAAGATGGCTTTGATTTTTTACTATCAAGAAAAATTATAGATCAATCCTTTGCTGATTTTTTAGAAGAGAATGTTGTTGTTGATCAAGATTTTAATATGCATGCTATTATTGATCAGATCGAAGGTTTTTTGACGTTACATATGAAAGATGCGTTTTTAAAAGTTTTTTATGAATTGATGTGTCGTGATTCAATGGTTCAAGAAGATATCTCAACTGAATTACAAGCAATATATGAATATGTGCTAAATCATAAAGATGATTATATGCGTAATATGATAAATTCTTGGTTTCTTTCATGGGCTTTTACGACAGAAAATTGTTGTACCTGTCCTTTTTTTATTGCAGCTGAAAGCGAAAATATATTTTTTTTAAGATTATTTCTTGAAGTGCCAGGAATTAATGTAAATCTTGTAAACGAAGAGGGTTGGACAGCTTTGTATTTTGCAGTTCAACATAATTATGTTGATCACGTTAAATTATTACTTACAATGCCAAATATAGATGTGAATATACAAAATTATCAATCTCGTACTCCATTTCAATTAGCAATGCAGCAAGGTCGTTCTGAAATAGTTGATTTGTTGCTAGAACACTTCCCAGATCTTGATAGCACTATTCGCAAGAGTAAGTATTGCGGGCCAGAGCCATTAAATTTTGAATTTGTAAATATGATGGATGTTCCTCAGCAGGATAGATGTTGCTTAATTATGTAAGCTGAATGAACTGAATTACAAGATAGTTTGCAATAGAGGTATATTTTTTTCAAAATCATAAGTGAAAATAATATTTACTCAATAAGCATCAGTATAATATTTTAAAGAAAGCAATTATTTTATTGTTAATAGAATCATAATATACAAAATCTAGGTTAATCTAATCAAGTTTTTACTATAGATTTTTGCCCTCAGTTTTCTATAAAAATTCCGTTAATTTGCTTGCAGGAGTTGCTTTACACTTTTTAAAAAACAAAAAAGCGTAACATGGCCGCCGCCACCATTGTTTCCGGTTATTATTTTTATATTTTTTAATGTTAGGTTTACCTATGATTTTTTTGAAAAACAGACGGCTACTTATGTTTGTTTCAATGTTTTTTTCCTTGAGTAATTTGATGATAGCTCAAGATACTACACCTATAGCAGGTGATGAAGTTGTTTCATTAATTCCTGTTACCAATATTTCACAAGAAAGAGATAATTTAAATACTCGATGTGGAAATTGTTGTATTGTAACCACGGCTTTTTTATTTGGAGGTCTTACGATTTCTATGTTATTAGCTAGTATTATAGAATCTTCTTTGCCTTTACGTACGTATACTATGTGTAATGCAAGTAATGATACGGTAAACATAGCGTATGGTATTAGAGCTTTGGCGCGGCCAACTATTACTATATTAGAGAATGATAACTGTTATGGTTTGCAAACGTACGGATCATTACGATTTGTGTGCGCTTACAATAATAATTGTCAAGATTCTGACGATTTTCATTATTCAACTGATTGCATGAAATGTGCAACAAGCAAAGGTTTAGAGCATAATTTTCAATGGTATGTTGATGAGCAAATGTTTTTAAACAGAGGATTTAAGCAAGATTATAATCAAAAAAACTATGGAGAGTCATCTTATATAAAACTTTCAAAAATTGAAGATAATAATTTGAATGCAAAAGTTTCATATCATCTTCGCGGTAGCATGCAACAAATTAATTCTTGAGAATCGATATTATTTATTTTGAATTTTTTTAAAAGATCATCATACTTTGTTTATAATAATGGTATCAAGCTTTTCATAGAAATAGAGGAATGTGATGAAAGATATTTTTGTTGATATTGTAGACGATAAAGATGAAGTTATTTATGCAATTGCACTGCCGCAGGTTATTGAAAATGGTCTTTTAAAACAAATTCGTATGGTTAAGCTTTTTATCAAAAATTATGATAAAGAGCTTTTACTCTGTCGCAATGCCCTTGCAAAAAAAGGTGATGACTTATTTGATGTACCGTTAACAGCAATTGTACACGTTGGTGAAACGTACGAAGAAGCATTGCATCGCACAGTCCTGGAAGTTTTTGGTATTGATATTACTGAATTACCATACCATGCACTTGGTAAATTATCAGCTGAAGATGGTCTTGACTGTTTTACCGAAGTATTTGAATTAACATTTAATGAATTACCAGATTTTTCTCAGACAAAATTTAATGATTTTTTCTGGGAAAAGCCATTAGATATTATTACACAACTTGCTAAAACAGGAGAAGGTGAAAAAGCTTTATCAGTATGTTTAAAGCATTTCTATTTTGATTGTGTAAATAGCATAAGTTGCTAAATATTAGGCTGTGTGAACCAAATTTACGTATGCACAAAAACCTACGATATCGCTTCGCTTATCTCCGAAAATATTGCTAGCGACGGTAACTTTATGATTTTTTAGTTTTAAAAAAGTGCATGAGGCCCATCGGCCAGCAAATTCCCGGAGTTTTGCTAGAAAACGTAGGGTAAATCTTTAAAGTAAAAATTTGGTTGAGAGAACCTGGGCTTATAGCGTAAGTAAATAGATCGCTAGATTGCTCATGTGCACTAAATACGTTAAGAGAATTAAAGCATACAATGTTTTCCAATTATAGCTCTTAATAGCTTTATCTAAAAAGCATTGCAAAAAGAAATTGAACCGAATATGATAACCTTTGTATGAGGTAGTCATATTCGGTTTCTTATTGCAAGTGAGGAGATGTTCATGTTAAAAAAACATTTGAGAGTAATTTCTTTGGGCTTAATGGCAATATGTTCGTATGAAATGTTACAAGCAAGTCAGCATGAGCAGCTTGAAGATTATTCTGCAGATTTTGTATTAGATGCAGATAGTTTAACTGATGTTTTATCAAATTTTGATGATACAAACGGCTTAGATAAAGAACCAGATTATCAATGTTTGCGCTGTGATAAGAGAGAAGATCGTGAGTTAGCTCTTTTAAGAGCTCGACGAGCTGAAAAACAAATGCATGAAGATGTGCGATTGCAAGCAATAACAGAATTACGTTTAGCTGTTATGAAAAGATTAGAGCATCAACATGATGTAACAGCAAGTACAAAATCAGAACTTTCATTACCAAGTTCATCTGAAAGCAATTCAATTTCAACATTAAGCTCACCAGATAGTATTCAAAGACCAGGCTCTGTGCAAAGACAGGTAGCAATGACCTTTGTAAGTGATCTTAATAGTCAAGATGATGTTGACAGTCAATCAACAACGCCTGATAATCAAGATGATTTGCTTGCGATACAGTACCCACAATTTTTTCCAATTATTCATTCTGAATCAAGTAGTATGCGAACAAAAGCTGGAAGCAGTCCTGTTTTTTCTCAATTAGATACGCAATATTCTCTAGAAGAATCTTTATCTTCTCATGAAGAATTAGTGGTCGAAAATATTGAAGATAGCTCGAGTGATTATGTCGCTTTATAGCGTTTTTTGCAAATTTATCGTAAACTACATACTGTAGCAATACCATACATAGTTATTCATAATTTTACATTGTGTATAAATATAGCCTGCGTTTTCTATTCAAGAAAGCGTAGGCTTCATTGCTATAAACTAAGCATAGCATTCTATTAAAAATTATAAGGGATTACGTGAATAAAAAAATAGTTGTTATTGGCGCATCTGCTGCATCAATCGGTTTTATTTCTAAATTACGATCATTTGATACAGGCAGCCAAGTTATATGTTTTTCTGGTGAAAGTTTTATTCCGTACAATCGTTGTCTGTTAGCAGATTTTGTGACGCAAGAAAAAAGTGCACACGATTTAGCATTAAAGCCAGAAGAATTTTTTGCCCAACATAACGTTGATTTACGTTTGAATTCATGGGTCACTGCAATCGACCGTGAGCATAAATCTGTTACAGTCAATGGTGAGCAAGAATCATATGATGTTCTATTCATTGGCATTGGCACAAAGCCATATATTCCAGCTATCAAAGGAACTGATTTACCAGGTGTTTTTGGATTCCATACGCTTGCAGACGTTGAGAATTTAAATAATTTTCTTGATGAACATCGTCCAAAAACAGCAATTGTAATTGGCGCAGGTATTAATGGTATTGAAGCTGCATCAGCCTTGGTAGATAGAGGTGTTAAGGTTGCGATTGTTGATGTACATGCATCGATTATGCCACTACAAGTTAATGCAATTATGGCACGACATATTGAGACGATTGCAAAAGATGCCAATGTTATTTTCTACAAAGGTCAAAAGGTTGTTGAATTACAACCTCGTAATCGAGCTGTCCTGGGTAGAGTAGTTTTGGAAAGTGGTGCATCAATTCCTACTGATTGTGTTGTATTGGCAACAGGTTCTCGTGTCAATAGTGAGCTGATTAAAAATGCAGGCTTGGACATGATTGACGGTTCTCTTGCAGTTACAACATCGATGCAAACAAGTGATGCATCTATTTATGCAGGCGGCGATGTATGCGTAGCTCATGATATTGTGAGTAAAGAATTAGTTAAAAGTGTGACATGGGCAGATGCTATGTTACAAGGTTTAACCGCAGCAACACAATTATCAGATACTCCTCGTGTGTATCCAGGCATTGTTGGCATGCGCGATTCAAAATTTTTTGGATTTGATTTTTATGCATGCGGTAACACCAATGATACTGAGATGTTTGATGTAATCGATAACCATAAAAAAGAGTATCGTCATACATTCTATTTATTTGATGGTGTGCTGCAAGGATTTGTGCTGCTTGGTAACGTTGATAATTTAGCAAAATATAGAACGTTTTATTTGACACAACAACCTGTTGATCGTTCTGACTTTCAAGAATAGCGAGCACCTTTTGTGGTTGTGTAGGTAGTATGATACTATAACATCAGGTATATATTCAGACTTTGTTACGTTGAAAGATCGTGTATGATTGCTAAAAAATCAAAAATATATAAAACGTTATTGATGACAGTTGGACTTTTAAATATACAATCTGCATCTGCTCAAGAAAAAAGTTGGACAACATGGGCATCTCAACACGCTCTTGCTGAGTGTGTTGTAGCAGCGGTTGGAACTTCGGTTGCGTATAGTATCGAGAATCTTCGTTTGCATAATGATTTGTTAACGTCTATTGAAGATCGCTATGGTATTAAACCGGTATATGAGTGGTATGATATGCCAGCTCAATATACGCTTCAAGCTTTATGTAGTACATGTAAAATAACTCAGGTGATAGAAATGGATAATTCTATTAAGGCGATTGAACAAAAAGTTGCAAAAATAACTTCTGCTCAGTTGTTTAATTTTGGATTGTTCACTCACAATTTGCCTCATATTGATCAAAACGGTTATTATTGTATTGCTGCAGGATATTTTAAAGATTTTAATTGTTCTACATTAGGGCAATTAAAAGAAGAAATTAGTGCAACTATCGATAGAGTTAATCAAGATGTTGTTTCATTAAAAAAAGTAATTTCTTTCCCAAAAAGTGTCATTAATTTTAATGATTTTCAACATCAGATTTTACAAGCGTTTGCAAGCCCAGTAATTAATTCAGCATGTGGATATTTTGGGTACAGTGCTTTATATAATAGTGATCGTGCAAAAGATTGTGTGATTACTCTTTCAAAGTATCATGCATACTTAAATTTATTGCAGGAACTTTTTAATGTATGTGTAGATCATAATGATACCAACTTGAAATCGGGTGGGTATTTGAAATTTACCATACAGCATAATCAGTATAATCAATCGGTACAGATTAACTAAATTTGGTTACAGATTTTATTCTATATAAAAGAGATAAGCCGCTATAATACATAGCGGCTTATCTCTTTTATAGCTTGAGGGGAATTTTTACACAAGATCTTTTGCTTTACCTACTGATCTTTGAATTTCTACAGTTTCACCTTTGTCATTGACTTCTTTTTTCCAAAACCAGTGACCTTTAGTTTTTGTTGGGTGAGAGTCTGAACTCGTTTCATATGACATTGAATCTACATGTTCATCATTGCTATTACGCAAACCTTCTTTATCTTCTTTGTATAATCGTTTGTGGCCTGGACCTGAATGATCTTCGTTTCTATACTGTGCGCGCTCAGCTTCTGTTTTATTATTGTTGTGTTGAGTATGAGCACGATTTGCTTTTACACGACCGTTTTTATCTTTATGCCAGCCGTATGTAGTGTCCGATTGATCACCAGTTGCAAGTGCGTTGACCGCATTGCCTGGGTGTAATGTCAAGGTATTTTGCGTTGCAGTAACCAATCGACCCAAGCCTTGGTGAGTTGGTTGTGCATCATCAGCTGATTTATCATAAGCAGTTGCTTGGTGAGCTCCCATTGAAATTGTAGCTACCAGCATAAATTTTTTTAGATTTTTCATACTTTTTCCTTTTTTTTAGTATACATACAATAGGTACATAGTCATACTACTACAATAAAATGCCAAATAGCAATGATTTACATGATTTTTTGATGGACCTGGTATCGTCATTTATGCTTATTTTTACGATATTTTTTATTTATAAAAAGTTGCGTGCAAAGAAAGCCTTGTCAGGTAAAAGTTTAATATTTTTATAATTGTTTTATTGACTGTTTGTATCGGTGTTTATTGAGGAGTCTATATATTTTTAAAATAACGCCTAGATCGAATCTTTCAAATTAGTCGTAAAATTTTTAACGCATAAAGGCTGCGAAAATATATTTTTTCACAGCCTTTATGCGTTAAAAAAAATAAAGATTGAATTCAATTATCCAATTATTATTTTGGCGCAGCAGTTAAAGCAGCAGGAGCCAAACTAACAATTGGCTTACGGCTTATATGCGATTTGATTTTTTTTGGTCCACCATGAACTGGTGCAAATGGAGTTTTATGGTCTAGCATATTTTTATGCGCAACGTTAATACTATTCATTAATGCTTTCGATTGATAAGCAAAAGTATAGGTAGAAGATGCTACCTGAGTACCATTCATATTAAGCTCTATATTCTCCATATAAACATTCGCCATTGGATTGGTTACTATCATTTTTGTACCATCTGAGCTAGTAAATTGTGCACTATCTTGAGAGACCCGTTGAGCACTCTTATTTACAATTCTATTAAATTCGTTACGATCAAGATAATAGAGTTGATCTTGCACTTTACCTTGATCATGATTTTGAATACGAGAACCATATGGAACAGTAATCGGATCAGTATTTGTAAACTGACTAATTTGATTTTGTAAATCATGTCGTTGCTCAAGATATTCTGCCGACCCAAAAGTTTCTAAAATATCGGGGCTTTCATCTGCATTCATTTGTAAACCGATAACTAACAACCCAGCTAAAAATAATAATTTTTTCATAACATTCGCCTTTTTTATTTTTTGAATTGCTCACTATGAATAATTCTATATGAAACATGTTATAACAAATGCAACATCCTTAAATCAATAGTTTGCCAATGAGTCAGCATCAATAAGAATTAAATATTCAATTAAAAACAGTGATGAGCTTATGTTTTATATATTTTAGAATGTATACATACAATAGGTGCATAGTGATACCACTATAACAAAATGCCAAATAGCAATGATTCGCATGTTTTTTTGATGAGCTTGTCATCGTCATTTGTTCTCATTTTTACTATGTTTTTTATTTGTAATAAGTTGCTTCAAGAGAATGCCTTACTGCGCGAACCTTTAATATTTTTATAATTGTTTTATTGACTATTTGTATCTGTATTTATTAGATTGTCTATGAAGATCATGTTATAAAAAAGGGGGAATTATGAAATTTTTTAAAATGTATGTTGGGATATTGTTTTTATTAGCGTCGCACGTAAGTTTTGTGCATGCAGCAAAGAAAAATCAGTCATTTCTTGATTCTAAGAATAAATTAGAAAGAAATTTAGCGGCGTATACGAATAAAGTTGAAAAAGCTGAGTGTGTTGAGCAGCATGACGGCTCGTATGTTATCACTTTTTATTGTGAAAAAAAACCAATATGTTTTTATATGCCAAAAACATATAACGAAAGTGTAGATCGCAATAAAAAAAGATACATTTTGCCTCGTACAGAATGGTCATCAGATCGTTTAAATGATTTTATGAAAGTTTCTGCAGATACATTACAAGCAGTTGACGCGCATTGCTCAATACAAAAAATTCCAGGTGTTGACTATTCATTAGGTATTTTGTTTGAAGTTGATGGCTCAAAATATGAAGTAGAAAAAAATATTGATCAAGAATACAAGACTGTAAGCTTTACGATTACACCAAAATAGTAATCGAGCTTTTTTCTTTTGTTTTTTTATTATACACTAAGGTATACATATTTTTTTCGAATACTTAACCGGTGTAAACGTA